>JAFDJF010000082.1 GCA_019307645.1 Deltaproteobacteria bacterium | reverse complement strand
CTAAACGAGATGTTTGTGAGGTGGAAGATGACAAATGATTCTGTTGGCTTGCATTGTTCGGGGTAAAACTGTTGAGTTCAGTTTTATTTATGCGGGCCTGTTTTCGACTTGATTAGTTGAATCAACAGAATCCCATATAGAATGAGACCTTTGAAAAATGCTCAAATTTGTGCCAAATCAAGTCGAAGATCCCGGACTTTGAGCGGGGAAAGACTCAAATTTTAGCCGCCCCAGTTAAATAGGAGGTGCATTTAACGGGGTAAACAGGAATACATTGGGTATTTCGAGGATTAAAATTTGAGTCTGACCTGTCTGCGTGCAACGCACAGGCAGGCGCCGAGTTGGTGCAAAAGGGAGCGTTTTTCAAAGGTCTCAGAATAAAGACAAAGATTAAGAGGGTAACTACAACACCAAGGGTGACAATATATTGAGTTCAACAGCAGAAGAGAAGTCAATGGTGATATCAAACTGGCAAGATGAGGAAGATTAGGCAAGATTAGAATCATTGCTTTGGGGTGCCCCCCCTCTTTTCCTCTTCCATCCAGGAACTGCCCTCCCTTAATTCTTTTTCTTTATTCCGTTAGGCCCACGTAAAGATTTCTGTTTTTTTCTGCGCTCCGTTTTTCGTACGGATTGGAGTGGTTGCGTATAGGCTTGCCGAACACGTCTAATTATTTCGGATTGCAGTCAAACTGTATCCGGGTCGATATATTGGGGGGAAAACCTTAGTATGAACTTAACTTTAATTCAGTTAATCGGAATCATCCTGACCTGCCTGATGGGTGGTGTTCTTGTCGGTTTTTTTGTGCGCAAAAAAGTCGTGGAGAGCAGGATTGATGCCATAGAAAAATATTCCAAAAAAATCCTGTCCGAGGCCCAGAAGGAAGCCAGAACAATCAAAAAGGAGGCGGCTCTTCAGGCCAAGGACACTGTCTACCAGATGAAGTTGGAATTTGAGGAAGAGACGAAAGAAAAGAAGGAGCAATTACAGGTTCAGGAAAAACGTCTGTTTCATAAAGAGGAGAACCTGGATCGGAAGATTGATCAGCTTGAAAAAAGAGAAGGCAGGATTGGAGAAAGAGAAAGATCTTTTGACAGGATCGAAAAAGATCTGAAGAAAAAAGAGGAAATTTCAGAACGGCTCATCGCAGAGCAGAGAAAGCAGCTTGAAAAATTGGCAGGCATATCCCGTGAAGAGGCGAAAAAACTCCTTATTGATTCCATGGAAACCGAGGCAAGGCATGATGCGGCCAAGCTGATGCGGAAAATCGAAAACGAGGCAAGGGCGGAAGGTGATCGGAAGGCACAGGAGATTCTTGCCCTGGCCGTAAAAAGATATTCCGGCGATTATGTTGCTGAAAAGACCGTCTCAGTCGTTAATCTTCCAAACGACGAGATGAAGGGAAGAATTATCGGCAGGGAGGGCCGGAATATTCGTGCAATTGAGGCGGCCACAGGTATTGACCTTATCGTTGATGACACCCCGGAGGCTGTTATCCTGTCAGGGTTTAATCCGGTGAGAAGAGCTGTTGCCAAGATCTCGCTAGAGAGACTGATCGAAGACGGCAGGATTCATCCTGCCAGAATTGAGGAAGTCGTGACAAAGGTCGCCAAGGAGGTGGAAGCCACCATTAAAGAGGCGGGAGAACAGGCAGCCTTTGATGTTGGCGTTCATGGGATCAATCATGAACTTATCAAGCTCATCGGTCGTTTGAAATATCGTTCGAGTTATGCCCAAAATGTGCTTCAACATTCCTTAGAGGTCAGTTTTCTCTGTGGTGTGATGGCCTCAGAGCTTGGCTTGAATGTGAAACAGGCAAAAAGGGCTGGGCTGCTCCATGACATCGGGAAGGCAGTAGATCATGAAGTTGAAGGCCCTCACGCAGCCATCGGGGCAGATCTGGCCAAGAAATACGGGGAATCAACCAAAGTGGTTCACGCTGTTGCTGCCCATCACGAGGAAATCCAGCCTGAGACCGTGTTGGCTGTTCTGGTCCAGGCGGCAGACACGCTGTCAGGGGCGAGGCCCGGAGCACGCCAGGAAATGCTGGAGTCCTATGTCAAGAGGCTGGAAGATCTGGAGAAAATAGCGCTTTCTTTTAACGGGGTCAATAAGTCCTTTGCCATCCAGGCGGGGCGCGAAATACGCATCATGGTTGAAGGAAAGACCATTGATGACAACCAGGCGTTTATTATTTGCAGGGATATTGCAAAGAAGATAGAGAAAGAATTGACCTATCCAGGCCAGATCAAGGTGACAGTGATCCGTGAAACACGGGCTGTTGAATATGCGAAATAGAAAGGTGTGTAACTGGTTCACGGTTCACGGTTAAACCCGATTTTATCGGGACGTTCTTCATGTTTCCAGAGCGACATAGCGTGTTCCTTGGACTTTGTGTGCAAAACCGTTTGGCATATCAAAAAACCGGATGAACAGGGTGTTTGTCTAAAGAATAGAGCGTTTCCTTCATCGCTTTTAACCTTGAACCCTGAACCGTGAACCTTATAACCTGAGTTACAAAGGTGTAAGGTATAAGGTAGTTGATTTAATCCTTCGATTCCCCGATTCCCAAATCCCCCGGGCCTTTCATAATCCGATTCGCTTGATAATCAGACAACAGGAAAGGATAATCGCTCTCAGAAGATACTGCCGGGTATTTCTTTGCATCCACAGTTGACTTTTCAAACAGAGAGAGAATAAATTCCCGTGTCCCTTTTAGTTTTACGGTGTAAACGGGCTCGGTGAAACTTCCTTTTTCCTTATCCTCAATGTAGTTCTCACAGCTCAGATTGGAAAGGGCGGAAATAATGGTGTTTACCGTGGGTTTGTCTGCCTTTTCACCGTCCGGATTTTCCCAGGTTGTTTCCGCCTTTGCAGGGTCGGGTGGGGTTTTTTCTTGATCAGCCTTTTTATCGGTGATTTCAACCGGAGACTGTTTCTTGACAAGCGCGATTGTCTGCTCCCCTTTAGTGATTTCTATCTCCACAATTTCGTCCAGATCAAATGAAAGTACGACCTTATCCCGAAGCTTTTCCACAGTCAGATCAAATTTGTCCTTGAAATTCCCTTCGGCATGATAGACGCGGTTGTTACCGGCGAGTTTTACAAAAGTGTGATTCCAGGAAGGAGCGGGCCTGCCCATTTCAAAATCCAGTTTCAAAGAATCATCCGCCCAGGCCTTGATCCTGATTTTCTTGTCGTCTGTGAGATCGTAAAGATGGTCGCTTTTTGCTTCGGAAACCAGCGCCGTCAGGGTAAATCCGGTGATTACGTCGAGCATGTTTTTCACCTTGCCGGCGTCGGCCGGGTATTCCTTTGGTGCAATAAGCCAGGTGTTGTCTTTTTTATCCAGGACTATGGAGGCGTCCGACTTGGAGATCTCGATCTTTGTGATTTCCTTTTTGGCAATCTCAGGAATGTCCGGCAGCTGGTAATGGGTCTTGTCTGTCGTGCGAAAGACCAGGTACAGAGATAATGCAATAATGACAATGATAAGCAGAATGAATTCTTTTTTCGCTTTCATTTTTTTCCCTTAATAGATTGTTGTGTTGTCAAATGGTTGAGTAGTGCCGAACGAAAACTGTCTTTTTCGCCAATATCTGCGTCAGATAAAAATTTTAATCCTAAAAATATCTGGTAACTCAGGTCGTTAGATTTCCCGCTGCCGCCGGGATTCACGGTTGGTCCACAAACCTCTGAACCGTGAACCTTGAACCCTTGAACCAGTTACAATATCTGAGCCAAATTCAAACGCCTATTTCTGGAACATCAACCGGATACGCTTTTGCCTGGAACGTCGGCGTAACCATACAATGAGGCCGAATACAACGACAAATACCGGTAAGCCTACGATGTTAAAGGATTTGACAAATGTTTTGACTGCGGGTTCGGTTTCCTCCAGCGGATTGAACCGTTGCTCTTTGCTTCGCATGACGGCGGTTTCGTCCCGCCCATTCAGGGTGTCCAGCACATTCATGATGAATGTGGCATTGGGGCTTCTCCCCTCCTCATCAAGCATACTGTTCTTTAACACTTCGGATGACGCGATGAGAAATATTTTGGCAGGCCTGCCCTTTGGGATGACTTGACCTTCGCCCTCGATTTTTGCCAGATCTTCATCGGGCTTTTTGTCTGCTGGTTTCTTGTTTTCAGAGCCTTCCTCGTCTGACGCTTCTGCATCATCCGGTTCTTTTTCCGGTATGGGCTTTCCTGCAAAATAACTTGGGAACTCTCCTTCAATGAGGTAAGCCAGGGGCAGGCTTTGCATCTCTTCAGCCGATGGGGGGTGTATGAACATGGGGTTCAGATTTATCCTGCCGCTCATTTCCCAGGATTTTTCAGAAGAAGCAAGCAGCTGGGTGGCCTTCAGACCGTTCTCCTCTATGCGTTTTTCCTCCAACTTCAGGGGAGAGGCCTTCATGACCACCATTTCCTTAATCCCCTTCATGAACTCCAGATCATTATTGATAAACTCGTTCTTAATTCTGGGCACAAAATAATAAGGTGTTTCCCTGTCTCCCATCCGTGTTCGCGTCCGCTGTATAAAGCAATTTTCATCAAGAACGTAGGATTTTTTGGCTCGGACGCCATAATGATCGAGCAGCTTTTCAAGTCCCGTGTTGATGGGCACAAATTCAGGCCCCCGCTGTCCGGTAAAGGCCTGCACGTCACGGGGATGGTTGATTTCGTTAAAGGAGTCCAGAAAAAGGGCCAGATTATTCCCTCTCATCAGGAACTGGTCGATTTGAAACAATTCGTAGTCAGTGAAGGTCTCGGTTGGACCGGCTATTATAAAGCAGTTGAATCTGTCAGGGATCGTGCCGTCTTTGAGGTAAATGTCCCTGATGGTGTAGTTCCGGGATGCCAGATTTCGAAAAGTGGTGATAGTACTCTGTTCCTGCTCTAGAGGGTTCATCCGGGGAGTAAGCGGGGCCCCGGGCGTGCCGTGATCAGCAAGGTAACCGATGTCTTCGTTGATGTCGATGATCGATTCTATATTCTCGTTAATAATTTCTTCCATCTTATCAATTTCAACCATGCTGTACTGGGTCCCGATCAAAGGGATTCGGACAATATCGATAAGCGGTGTGGTGATTGCCTTGTCACCGTATTCCGTGACAAGGCCGATATGACCGTCACCGGGTTGAATCTGCCCGTTAGAAAGCGCCGGCCAGTTGAGACCAAGAATATTGTATTCTTTTAGCACGGGTTCAAGGCCCTCGTCCTCTGAAGGGTCAAAATACTCGAAAGCAAGCTTTCCGTATGTCTTGGCGTTTAGTTTTGCGACGGTCTCTTCCAGCTTTTCCGGAAGTGCAGGGAGTTCATCCAGCTGAAGATAAGGCGCAATGATTTTGAGGGAAGAAGAAAGAAAGAGCTTGATTAATATTTTACCCTCCAGATTAATGAGCGCGCTGATTTTGTTGTTTAACTTCTGGATGGATGTTGTCAACTGGTATTCAAGCCCATCGGTGGATGTAATGGTTGGGATCTTTTCGATCATATCACCATGGATAATGACAAGGCCCATGTAGGCCTTCTGAAATTTGACCTCATCCTTCTCGATATTCTGAATTTGAACAGGATGGATTCCATAGTTTTTTGCAATCTGCTGGTTTTCGTCAGTTTCCGAGCGGGCGCCTGCTTTATCCGCACTGACGTCATAAAAACGGTAGTTGAAATACCGATTGGCATGGATGGCATATTCTTCCAGAAGATCATGGAGATAACGCTCTGTATTGTTGTGGGGTGCGGGGAGGTTTTTGCTGAAAAAGACCTTGATTGTCAAAGGTTCCGATAGCGTGGAGACGACCCTTTGGCTGGCCTTTGAAATGGAGTATATTCGGTTTTCAGTGAGATCGATCCTGTAAGAAGAAAAGAGAGTAATGCCGGCAACATTTATCAAGACTATGGCTATCAAGTAAGTCAGCAGCTTGATATAACTCTGAAACTGGTTCTTTGCGCTCATTTATTAGCTCCTCGATTCGCAACTGTGCAGCTACTAATGCATTGAAATTTAAACTCTATTGATTTGTCCTTCCCTTAACTTTTTGCTTCCAAGGCAAGGTGTGCGCCGTAAAGACCGACAAAGCTGACACTCAAAAAATAAAGGATGTCCCGGGTGTCAATGATACCTTTTGAGATGTTCTGGAAATGAAAGTCCGCTCCCAGATACTCGAAGATCCCCAGCAGGGACTGGGGAAGGAAAAACAGCATTTTGTCAATCAGGGTCAGGGCAAAACAGATGGCCAGTCCGATGATAAATGCAATGATCTGATTTCTCGTCAAAGACGAGGCAAACAGCCCGATTGCAGAAAAGGCTGCGCCCAGCAATACGGCGCCAATGTATCCGCCGGCAACCGGTCCCCAGTCAAGTTGACCGATAAATGAAATGGTAATAGGGTATGCAAGTGTCGGGACCAGCATTGCAGAAATAAAAGCAACGCTTGCCAGAAATTTGCCGAGAATCACGTCCCGAGAGGTCACAGGCAGCGTGAGCAGAATCTCATAGGACCCGATATTCAATTCTTCCGAGAAAAGTCGCATGGTGATGGCCGGAACCACAAATGAAAAGATGATAGGGAGCAGGCCGAAGAAATCTCTGAGGTCTGCCTGGTTATACAGGAAGAAGACCATAAAGAAAAACCATCCCGTAATCAGGAGAAAGATTGATATCACGATATAGGCAATCGGGGATAGAAAATAGGTCATGAATTCCTTCCAAAAGATATTTTTAACCTGACGCATATCAGTTCTCCTTGGTGAGTTGCCGGAAAATATTTTCAAGTGATTGAACTTCCTGATGAAATTCCAGAAGTACCCAGTCAGTCTGTTTGATTTTCCGGTAGATGTCCGCGCGAAGGTCAGACGCTGAGGTGCAGCTGAGTCTCACATGCAGGGCCGTCTCGTCCTCTGCCTTCCTGTCAAGGGCCTCCTCAATGGCCAATACCTGCTCAATGGAACCCAGTTCGGCTTTTACGGACTCAAGATCTGCACCCGAAAGGGAAACATTGATAACATACTCTCCCCTTGCTCCCTGCCGGAGTGTTTCCGTGGTGCCATCGGCGGCAATTTTTCCCTGATTCAGGATAACCACCCGGTCACACGTGGCTTCAACTTCAGTTAAAATGTGTGTGGAGATAATAATGGTTTTTGTTTTTCCGATTTCTTTGATAATATCCCTGATTTCCACGATTTGGTTAGGATCAAGACCGGAAGTGGGTTCATCCAGAACCAGTATTTCAGGATCATTCATCATTGCATGGGCCAGGCCTACCCGCTGTTTGTAGCCTTTGGAAAGTTGGCTGATGGGTTTGTGCATGACGTCATTGATGCCGCAGAGATCGCCAAGCTGCCGGAGCCGGTGCGTTTTTTCATTTTTTTCAATCTTTCGTATATTTGCCACAAAGCTCAGGTAATCAAACGCCAGCATATCATGATAAAGGGGCGCAGATTCCGGAAGATAGCCCAGTAATGCCTTGATCTCCAGGGAATGTTCATCAATGGTGTAATCCTTGACGCGCACAGTTCCTGATGTGGGCTTAAGAAAACCCGTAAGCATCCGCAGGGTCGTTGTTTTGCCCGCCCCGTTAGGCCCCAATAGTCCCAGTATTTCGCCTTTCTGTATGTCGAAGTTGATCTGATCCACCGCACAGAAATCACCGAAATACTTTGTCAGATTTTCGACATATATCATTTTTCGCTCCTTTTCTTAAATCAGCTCGCCTTATTCATATGAAATAAAAGTCGCTTCATTTCTTTATGATACGAGATTTTTTTGGAATACTTTCGATATGTTTTTCTGGAAGGGCATCATAGTCAGTTTGTTTTTTGGAGGATGAAATATAAGGAAAAGGGCGTAGCATGTCAATAGTAAATTGCCCCTTCTTTAAGGTATATTCCAGAAAACCAGGACCAGGA
>JAFDJF010000578.1 GCA_019307645.1 Deltaproteobacteria bacterium | reverse complement strand
CTGCACCTCTAGAAAAATGTGGCTTCTCAATTCAGCGAGTTCTGTTATCATAAGATATTTCAGAATAATTTCAATCGATTTATATTTCAGGAACCTTGGAAGAACATAAGAATACCACCTGGAAAATGCCGTGTGGGGTCAAAAATCATGTCCGGGCTGTCCAAGCAGGACATGATGTGCTATATTAAGACTGATGTCAATGGCGTTAACTTAAGAGAATGCCAAATGAGTATCACCCGGTATCAATTTTGCGTGCCAGGTTAAAACCGAATAACGAATATCGATTACATGAATTCCGAATGACGAAGGAAGGAGTTTTTGTCAATTATATAAAATAAATATAGCGAAGCGATTCCATACTTCGGCACTCGTTATTCGATATTCGTCGGTTCAATTTTTCCTCGCATAGAAGTAAATTCTGATGCTGCAGTTTAATAAAAATCGTTAAGTTAATGACATTGATACTAACGTTGCAAAAAGGTTCAGATTTACGTAACAACTCCGCATTTTGAAATTGACTCGATGTGTGAACAGCACTATAGCCTTCCCTTAGGGTTCGCGTAAAAATAAGTTAACATTTTTGGCGCTCAGATTTAGGTTAGGTTTGGTAGATTTTAAAGAGCAAAAGGCGCAGTAATAGTGGACTATATCAAGGTTTTTGCTCTTTAAAACCTGCCGAAAATGACCTGAAGATGAGATGCCAAAATGTTAAGTTATTTTTACGCGAGCCCTTAGTTCAAAGGGATGGGGCAACCATGGAAAAAGACATAATAGACCTGCACCAGTACAGACAGGCCAAGGCTGACTATCAGAAAATACTGGAACGGAATCCGTACACATGCTTGCGCTTTGAAGATTATTTCAAGGTTAGAGAATTCCTGGAAAAGGTACACAAGGCCAAGCTTAAAAAGAAACGGGAAGAAAAATGACGAAACGAATAGCCATCAGCACCGGCACCCAAATCTGCGCCATTATCGGCAACCCGGTAACCCACAGTCTTTCGCCGGCGATCCACAATGCGGCCTTTGATGCACTGGATCTGGATTTTGTTTATGTTGCTTTCAGAGTGGAAAATGTCAAGGATGCATTGACCGGGATGAGTGCCCTGGAGAACTTCCGGGGGATGAGTGTCACCATTCCGCATAAAATTGAGATAATAAAATATGTGGATGAAATATCTGATCTGGATCGGCACATAGGCTCCATCAATACGGTAATCAATGAAGGAGGCCGACTGTTGGGGTTGGGCACAGATGGACCCGGTGCGCTTAAGGCCATCAGGGATGCGGGAGTTGGACTTGACGACAGAAAGGTCTTGATGCTGGGTTCAGGCGGAGCGGCGCGTGCAATCGCCTTCACCCTTGCGCAGAGTGCCAGGCTTAAAGGGATTGTCCTTTTGGATATAGATGCGACAATGCTTAAACAGTTGGCTTCTGATCTTGAGGCAGGCACAGACACCCCAATCGGATCTGACATGATGACAGAGGCGTCGCTCATCGAAAATATGCAGGAGGCGAATTTGATTATACACTGCACACCGGTCGGCATGCACCCACACGAAGCTTCATCACTGGTTCCTGCCGAATTGTTCAGGCCGGAACAGGTTGTTTTTGATGTGGTTTACACCCCGTTGAAGACAAAACTGCTTACTGAGGCTGAAGCAAACGGCCTGAAAGTAATCTCAGGCGTAGATATGTTCGTCAATCAGGCAGTACTTCAATTTGAACGCTTTACAGGCATTGACGCTCCCGAGGATGTCATGCACCAGGTAGTGATGGAGCAGCTTCAATCATGAATATTGTGCTAATCGGGTATCGCGGGACAGGAAAGAGCGTGGTTGCAGCGCTTTTGTCTGAAACCCTTAAAATGAAAAGCATCGGGATGGATGCAGAGATCGTTAAAAAAGAAGGTCTTGCAATCCCGGAAATTGTGAAAAAGTATGGCTGGGAGAAATTTCGGGATATCGAGACCGAAGTGGCCATGCACGTTTCGCAGTTTGACAACGTTATTATAGATACTGGCGGAGGGGTAATAGAACGGCCTAAAAACACTGAGGCTCTGACAAAGAACGGCCTCATCTTCTGGTTAAAGGCAACCGTTGATGTCATCGTAAAACGAATTGAATCAGGCGCTGAAAGGCCCGCTCTGACCGAAGGAAAATCATTTACCGATGAGGTTGCAGAAGTGCTGGAAAAAAGGCTCACAAAGTATTCAGGCGCTGCCCATCATGAGATTAACACAGACGACATCACCCCGGACCAGGTTGCTGCCAGGATTATTGACATCTGGAAACGGGTTCATTGAAAAGAAACTGTCAGATTTGCAGGACAAAACTTACTTTGTTCGCCAGACCCTGACCCCCCCTTCTGAGTGGTCAATAAGGGTCTTAAATACTTTACCGGTTTTTTCCCCATAATAACGGGCTGACGGACCTACCTTGCGCTTGAGATTGTAAAGTTTTTCCCCTTTCTCTGCCTGTATCAACACCGAATCCCCCACTGCCATGTCAGGCCATGGGTATCTGATTTTAGAGTGCACCTCCGGGATCTTCACATTTTTCTCTATGCCACCTATTTTCATTGAAATACCTCCCCTTTCGCGACTACTTTTTTGAGCTGGGAACTAAGGGCTCGCGCAAAAATAACTTCACATTTTGGCATCTCATCTTCAGGTCACTCTTGACATATTATGAAGATCAAAAACCTTGAAATAGTCCACTATTACTGCACCTTTTGCTCT
>JAFDJF010000577.1 GCA_019307645.1 Deltaproteobacteria bacterium | reverse complement strand
GTTCTGAATCTCCTATTTTTGTGGGCTTTGCGTCGACACATAAATAAAGGTGGTAAATTCCACCTCATCAAGAATTTGCTGCTTCCCCTAGCCATCAATCTCGGGCTTATATGGTTTATGTTCATCGGTTTCCCAAGTTCAATGGATTCTGATTATTCGGTTATGTTTGTGTACTTGCCCGACACCTCGTTGATCTTCCTGGTTAGTGCAGGTGTCATCCTGCTTACAATGTTCATCCGCCTTTGGGTGTATCTTCGTTCTCGAAAAGCGAGCTGAGTAAATTCCAACCTATCTAATCGCTCAATAGTGCTCGGGGTTTTTCTATTTGGTCTAGTATTCTTGGGAGATCAAAGTGAATCAACGAAAAGAACCACTCGACAGGACTGTCGAGTGGTTCTTTTTAATCAGATACATCCATTGAGACTCGAACTCTCATTTTCAAATCACAAGTATTAAAACAGGCGTCAACTTTTACTATGAATAATTGCGATTGGATCTGTTGCGTCGACGAAGATTTCTTACATTGAGTTCAGTACCGTACACTTTTCCAAAACTGAGGTCAGAAATCTAGTTTTTGGATGCGAAGCTAGCGCTTTTGCAGTGTAAAGGTGATTTGCGCTTATTCAGTAGGGCACAAGCTCCGGTTTAAAATTGTTTTTCAATTCGTGCCCGCAAAATCTGGCCATCTTTCGCCACCAAAGTGGAGCGTTGAACCAATCATCTTGAGTTTTTTCAGTGGCATCTTAAAAGTGTACGGTAGTGAAACATTGAGTAATTCATTCACTTTTGGGGGAGATCACCAAATTTGCTTAAAGGATTTACCTGCTTCATATCAGTCTTATTGCATCGGGGGGAACAGGCTTGAACCTGCACCTTTTTCTGTGTCAAAGAAGTCCCATCTCGTTTACGAGCTCACATATATTTCAAAAGCCCCCTCAACCAGATCAACAAGTTGGGCTAACCCCAAAGCCAGCGGCGCCGCGTCGATATATTCATCCACAGTATGAGCGCCATGACCGGTGGAAAGGCCCACACAAACTGCCGGGAAGCCCCTGCTGAGCGGGACATTTGCATCTGTGGAACCGATATTCAAGTGAGGTTGGATGCCCTGGGATCGCAGGGAGTGCATTGCGAGTTCGACCAAGGGGTGGGCAGCGGGGATTTCACCAGTTGGGCGATCACCGATCACTTCATATGTGAACTGTATCCCGGGCTGATTTCCCTCCCGCACCAAACCCTCAATCCTTCTGGCGAGTTCCTTTAACTCCCCTGCCCCCTCTGAACGCAGGTCCAACTCCATATGCGCTTGTGGGGCAATCGTGTTTACGCTGATTCCACCCGAGATGACGCCAACATTAAAGGTCGTACGCGGCCTCTCCGGCGTCTCTAAACCAGTCAGGCGCATGATCAACGCGGCCAACTCGTTGATCGCAGATGGTTGCCCAAAATCCACCCAGGAATGCCCGCCAACCGTGTGCGAGGAGATTCTATATCGCCGCACCCCCAAACCCCGGTTATACACCTGCCCCAAAGCCAGCCCTTCCAGCACAATATAGGCCAAAGCGTCTTTACTGAAACGATCCACAACCGTCCGCATTCCCATCAAATCCCCCAAACCTTCTTCGCCCACGTTAGCTACCAACCAGATATCGCCAGGGAGGCAGGGCAGCATATCAGGCGCATCACCGCTCCGACCCCTGCTGGAATCGCGCTGACATAAAGCCCAAAATAAACCAATAAGACCGGCGACCCCCAAGGAGTTGTCGCCTATACCGGGCCCATAAATCTTATCCCCATCTCGCCTGCCGCTCAGGTCCGTTCCACGTGAGAAAACGGTATCCAAGTGTGCGGAGATAACAAGCGGGCAGGCTCCCCCGGCGCCAGACAGCCGCCCATAGACATTCCCAATCCCATCCACAAGCACATTGGATAAGCCCACACCTTCAAATTGGGATTTGATAAATATCGAGCGCTCACCCTCGTCAAGCGACGGCGCAGGGATACCCTGGATCGTTTCGGCAAGGTTAATGACTCGTTCGACCAGGTCAGGATTAATATAGGTACTCATAATTTCCGCACAGATTGTCTTAGCGACTCCAGGCGCGCATCCGCAAGGCCGGGAAGAGCTTCCAACGCAAAATCAGGCTTATGACCTTCGACCACCAAAGAAGCGGATATGTTGCCATGCAAGACTGCCTCCAGCGAGTCAAATGTACGACGGTAGCCCGCTAAAAACCCACCGCAGAAAGCATCCCCCGCACCTATCGGGTTGACCAGGCGAGATGGATAGGAAGGGATTTCCCAACGTGAGCGTGCGGCTGCGTCGTAAAGTAATTGCCCGCGCTCGCCGCACTTTATAACAATCGTCTCACAGCCATAAGAAGCCAGGGCTTCAGCCATCTCCCACAAATCAGTGCTGCGCCCCTGGAATAAGGACCGCACTTCTTCTTCCGCGGGCATAAAGGCTGTCAGACCGGTTATCAACGCAGGCACATCCCCCCAATAGGTCGGGTTCATATAACCAGCGGAAGGATCTAATGTAACCGTGCCGAAGTGAGCCTGGCGCAGCAATGCCGGCAGCAAACTATGGGATAAATAATCCATTGGGCATAGGTGCACAATGGTTGCATCTAAAAAATCCGTTGGGATATCACCTTGCCGCAGAGAAGTCGGCAGCAGCTGGGTGCGGCTGTCAACATATGAGTCATTAACCCGGAAACCCAACAGCGCTTTCGGAAAT
>JAFDJF010000576.1 GCA_019307645.1 Deltaproteobacteria bacterium | reverse complement strand
GATGACCCATATTGGTTCGGCCAGATTGCTGCAGCAAATGCCTTAAGCGACGTTTATGCCATGGGCGGTGTGCCCAAGACAGCCATGAACCTGATCGGCTTTCCAATCAATCAAATGGATATCTCCGTCTTGCGCCGGATCCTTCAGGGAGGTCTGGACAAGATGAAAGAAGCGGAAGTCGTTTTGGTAGGTGGCCACAGCGTGGAGGATGATGAACTCAAATATGGCTTATCAGTAACAGGTTTTGTTCATCCAAATCGCGTGTTAACGAAAAAGAATCTTAAAGCAGGCGACCAGTTGATACTGACCAAGCCCCTTGGAACCGGCATCATCAACACGGCTATCAAAGGAGGAATCGCGTCCGGTGAAGTGATTGAAACCGTCACCATGCTTATGGCAACCCTGAACCGGGACGCTGCAGAGATAATGAAAGACTTTCCGGTCCATGCCTGCACGGATATTACCGGGTTTGGTCTTTTGGGGCATATTGCAGAGATGGTGGTTGATTCCGGCCTTGGAATTGAGGTTCGGGCGGACAGTATTCCCTTTTTAAAAGAGGCCCAGGAATATGCAGGCATGGGATTCGTTCCGGCCGGGACTCACAACAACCGGAAGTTTCGGGAATCCATGGTGGACATGGCTCCATCGGTTGATCCGGTGATACAAGACATCCTTTTTGATCCCCAGACATCAGGAGGCTTGTTAATAAGTGTGGAAGCCAATCGTGCGGATGAACTTCTGGACAGGCTGAAAAAACAAGGGCTGTCTTGGGCAGCTATAATCGGGCAGGTCGTTTCAGAACCGAAGGAAAAAATTTTTGTAGCGTAGAGGGGAAACAAAATGAGCAAAGAAATCGATGCCCGGGGACTTGCCTGCCCCGCCCCGGTGTTGCAGACCAAAGAAATAGTAGATAAAAAATCCCCGAACACCATTAAGATTCTGGTGGACAATGAAGCTGCCAGACAAAATGTGATCCGTTTTCTGGAATCACAAAACTATGGCGTATCTGTCGAGCAGGTAGGAACAGATTTTCACGTCTCAGGCAATCGGGAAGGAGGAGCGTTCGTATCTGAAAGACCTGCCCCTGAAACCGAGACCGATCAGAAAAAGATCATGGTAATGGTTACCACTGACCGCCTTGGCCATGGGGACGACGAACTGGGCGCAAAACTCATGGCTGCCTTTCTCAAGACCCTGAAGGAGATGGGAAATGACCTCTGGCGTCTTGTCTTTTTAAATAACGGCGTAAAACTGACCATTGAAGGCTCAGGTGTGCTCGATTCCTTAAAGGAATTGGAAGAAGCAGAAATCACCATTCTTGTTTGCGGTACATGCCTTGACCATTTTAACCTGCTTGAAAAGAAACAGGTTGGAGAAACGACCAATATGCTTGATATAGTCACCGCCATACAGCTGGCAGATAAAGTGGTTAATATCTAAACCGTCAATATTGTCCGCCATATAACAGCTTAAGCCTGTTCGGGACCCCCCATTCATTTAGAAGCATTGATACGCCCCGCGGCACCAGATGCCCCCAGGGCATTTCTTTAACCATAAGCTCCCTCACTTCACTGGCACTGATGCCCTTTTGCTCTTGGGGGACTTCCCGCAATATATGGGTTTTGAGCCCCTGCTCCTGAAAATAACTTAATTTCTTTTTTCCCCACTCATCATACATGGTGAGGAAAAACACGGCATCCATGGGCACATAATATTTATACCGCTCCGGGAAGTTAACAGGGAAAGGTACCACAGAGAACTGATGCAGCTTTAATCCCTCTGCCTCAAGTACTGCGTTAACAAGGGCATAACGCTCATAATAGGTCAAGGGGTTGGCTAGAGGATTGTTTCTTTCGGGATCGGCATCTTCCATCTTTGTCAAGAACGGGTCCGGATTGGTAATCCCCACAACGAGATGTCGGCAAAGCGCCTTACCGGCCATGATGTATTTAGCATGGTCGTTGTGCAACACTTGAAATCGTCCGTGGATCACGCCTGTATGATATTCCGATGCCGGCATCTGAATTTCATTTACGCTCTATCCTAAAGGGTTCATAATCACCCGGCCAATATGGTTGATCAATGGGCGTATCCATGACCCCCTGTAGCTTGGCACGATCAAGATGATTTAGGAGCAAATACATCAACTCCTTTCCTCGCACGTTTCCCAAGGCGCCGGCTGCAGCGCTGACCTCGTCAAACCGACTTACCCTGTCACGCCTGACCCCCTGCCCGAAAAACGTCAACGGCACACTTTCACCTGAGTGTATCAGAGGTCCCGAACTCGGCGTTGAATGGTCGGCAGTGATAATGATAAGGACTCCCGGATCATCCATTACAGGACCGATTGCCTTGCCCATGGCCCTGTCAAGAGACTCTATGACAGTCTTTTTGACGTCCGGATCCTTGGTATGAGCGGCTTCATCCGTGGCCTTTGTGTGGACATGAACGAAATCATATCCATCATTCAGCGCCTTCCTTGCCATCGTCAACCGTTCAGCCAAGTCCCGGCCGGGATCATCCGTATCCTCCACTTGTCTATAATCCATGCCAACATAGGCACTCAACCCCCAATAGACCATTCCCGACGCGATACTTATTCCGCGAAGGCCGTATCGATGGCGAAATGGCGTCACGACTTTTAGTTGCCCGGCCCGTTGAGTAACAAAACCATTTATCGGCGGATGACCTTCTTTAATCCGAAGCAAATTGACCGGATGGCTGGTTAGACGGTGATAGACCCA
>JAFDJF010000575.1 GCA_019307645.1 Deltaproteobacteria bacterium | reverse complement strand
CATTCCCAGACCTTAGCGACTGTTCCAAAGTAGTTTTGTCCGGCTGTTCCAAAACTGTGTAAGAGCTTGAAACCAGGTTCGTAATGAATCCCTCCTGCATCAATAATCCGGGCATTCCCAAATCTTCTGCAATATCCACTTTGCTCTGTAAAATATTCTTTTCCACATCCGGGATTGCCATTTTGAACAGATTTCCATAGCTGTACCAGTGGGTATAAGTGTCGTGCCAGTAATTGGTAAATCCGTTAAACTGGCTTTCATTCCGGACCACATTATTCATAGGCGCTAGATCCATTCCATGAAACTTGAACTCTTCAAGCTCCTGGGCCTGTACATGAATGCTGCTTAATGCCAGAAACAGAAATAATAAGGGACTTGTGATGCTTTTCATATAAACAGTTTACGCTAGAATGGCTGAACGTTCGATGTTGAAAACTGCTGGTCAAACATACTCCCTCCTCTCTTTGGTCCGAATTTTTTGGTGTACTGCTGGATCTTCTCCTCCGCCTCGCGTGATTTCTCTGAATCTCCGCTTAGGTCATAAATCATGATTCGCAATCTATTCTGGTCTCGGTAATCGGGAAAACTCGGTTTGCCGGACCCCAGATTTTCCGGATGGGTTTCCGATTGATCGATGTGACTGAGCGCCAGGTTATATTCTCCATTTTTATATTGCATAAATGCCAGCATTAGATGGTTGTATACATGAAGCCTTTGTCCGGTATTTTCTCCTTCAAAGGGCAGTACCTTTGTCTGTTCAAGGATGCTTAGGGATGCCTGGTACTTTCCAACAGAGGTAAGGTATTTGCTGAGTCCCAGATCCAGGATGAAATTCCCTGGAAAACGCTCATGAGCACTTTCTGCCAGTTGAAGGGCGGCCTCCTTATCCCCCCTGAGGTAATAGATCTCCGCCAGGTCGCGGTAGATCCGCCATTGGTCGGGATCCAGCTCCAGGGCCCGTTGCATATCTGCCAGGGCAATGTCAGAGTATATGCCCTCCAGATGGGCCCGCGTATAATAAAAGGGGAGGAAATCAGGGGTATCCCCCCAGCCTTTCAATAGCTCCTTAGCTTCCTTTTCTCTGCCTAGGTGCCATAGAATCAGAGATGTGTAATAATCTGTGATCCATGAGGGCTTTCTTTCAGCCGCCCATTGCAGGACCTGCAGGCTTTCGATTCGGTGGGGGAACACATATACCGGACTGATTTCCAGTGCTTGCTTCAGATGATTCTCACTGCGCTCCTTATCTTCCTTCCCAAGCCAGGCAAGCCAGAAGTGGACCATCGGATCATCCGGGGCCTCTTCCAGGACCTTCACGGCCTCTTCATGCAATCCCAATCCTTCATAAAACAAAGCTGTTTCTAAGTACTCCTCCCCGACCATCTCACTTGTGAAAGATTGATTGAATGCTTCCAGTCTCCCTGAACCAGGCTGAAGTAGGTACTTTTCAAAAAGTGCAAGATGATTTAAGGGGTCAATCTCCTGAAGCTGCTCCAATGTCTCTCCGGCCATACTCTGCTTGCCGAGCAAGCGATGGGCAATGGCAAGGATCTTATAGCTGTTCAGGTTCAATTCGTTGAAAACCAGGGATTGGGTCGCATTACGCTGGGCTCCTTGCAGCTCACCCTCCATCAGATCTAAAGAGGCTAGCTGCTGATAGGCTGCACTGCGGTACTCCAGGGAACGCAATGCCCAACGGAAACCATCTCGGGCATCTGTATAGTTCCCTTCTGCTTTCCGAATGAACCCATAGATAAAATTGGCACCCGGCAGGTAGGTATCGATCTCCAGGATGCCCCTCACATATTCTCCGGCCTGTTCCAGGTCGCCCATTCGAAAATAGAGCTCTGCCACTCTTTCTGCCGCATCCAGCCGCGTGGAGTCCTCTTTTAGAACTTCAAGGTAAGTATCCAGCGCCTTTCCATAGGACCTGCGGTTCTCCAGTTCCCTTGCCTGAACAAAGCGATCGGTCAGGGCATCTCCCTGTGCACTGTGAGGCCTGTCAACCAGGTAGTTCTTGCCTGATGAGTAGATCAGTTCACCATCCAGACTTACTTCAAGGGGCGCCCCCTCTGCAATACCGCCTATTTCTCTCTCCAGCAATTCTGAGGGTTTCAGTCTCAGCCCTTCATGCAATAGCTCATTTTCGCCAGAACTTACCACCAGATCCCCCTCAATTTCCCTGATCGGGGAAAAAAGCAGCCGTATCCCTTCCGGTCCATAGCTTAAGTGAATGGTCCCCGCATCTGCTACACGGGTAACTCCGCCGGTTCCCCGAACCGGAAACCACCTTTCGACCCAGGAATCCGCATTATAGGGAGTGAACCGGGGCTGCTTAAAGGGAGTCTTTCCGCTGCTAACGCTGTTCTGATTAAGCATTCTTCCTGATTGGACTTCCACGTACTGCCCGTGGGTGTCGGTAAGCAGGTCCTCCCAAATGGCCCCGTCTCCGGCCAGGGACCACAACCAGATTTTTTTGCCGGGTGCACCATCCACAGGGGACCAGTGTCCTGATCCAAAATCCTCATCATGGTAGTAGGACACAAAGTAGTTGTCCATGCTCCCGTATATGTGATAGGAACTGTGGCCGAAAGTGGTATTGTTCTTATACCATGAACGGTCCACACCGTCTTCATCAACCGGCCAGGGATTGGCCAGACCACCATGCCCCAGCCTGTAGTTCCCCGGGAAATAAAAATGGAGATCCTCCGCACTCTTCACAGCCGCATTGTTCCACTTGTAGTAGGACTG
>JAFDJF010000081.1 GCA_019307645.1 Deltaproteobacteria bacterium | reverse complement strand
AAGGCCCCTGAAGACAAATTGCGTAGCAAGCTGCCGTAATTTTAGAATGACTCTCAAATATGCGGGCTTCTAAAAAGAGACCCCCACGGCCCGACTCGGATTTATTGAGAAGTTACATCCCAAAAAACTGTAAAGCAGACAAAATATCTATCAAATCCAAAAATTGCAAGGAGAATCCCTATAGGTTCCAGGGAGACGGTATTGTGGACCAATGCATACCTTCTATGATATAGTTCGGACGAAATAAGAACAATCACGAAATTTTTATTCGACCGGGAGCAGACTGAAGATGGTCCTTGGAGACATTTTAAGAAGAAACTCAAAACTTTATCCAAAAAGAGAAAGCCTTATTCATGAAGACAATCGATTTACCTGGGCACAAACACAGGGAAGGGTAAATTCACTGGTAAACGGACTTATAAATCTTGGGATAAAGAAGGGAGATCGAATCGCAATTCTATCCGATAATTCTCACAGATATCTTGAGATCTATCTGGCCGCTGCTCAGGCAGGCTTTGTAATTGTTCCGTTGAATACAATGTTCAAGGCAGGGGAATTAAACGGATTATTGAAAAATGCAGAAGCAACGGCCCTGTTCTGTGGAAAAAACCATCTGGACAAGAAAAACATCTTAAAAAAAGAGCGTTCCGAAATAAAACATATTATCGGGCTCGAAGACCATGACTGCGCTCATGACTATGAGCATCTGATCGTAAACAATCCTTCAAAGGATACGGTAATCGATGTAGGGCCTGATGATACCTTCGTGATTGCCTATACAAGTGGTACTACCGGTAATCCCAAGGGAGCGACCCTGACGCACAAGAACTGCTATACTGCGGCCCTGATTCATTCCCTGGAGTGGCGGGTGTCTCAGGCGGACAACTATCTTTTCCCGGGAAGGCTGTATTTTGCAGCAGGCGGCCCGAAATTCATCCCGTTTGTCCGCGGATGCAAAGTAGTTGTGACAAATTTTGAGCCCCATAAAACCCTTGAGCTTATTGAACGGGAAAAGATCACCTTTTTCTCCACCGGGCCCACCATTATCAGCCTTTTGACAAATCAGCCCGATATTTCAAATTTCCACCTGGGCAGTTTGAGAGGCATCGGCTTTACATCCGCCCCAATGCCTTCTTCGGTCTGGGAAAAGGCAAACCAGGTTCTGGGCGAAGTGGGCGTTTCCACCTATGGTCTGACGGAAACCAATGCAACAGGTCTTATACTTCAACCGGAAGATGTCTACCGGATGGAACCTTCTGTCAGGGCCAGGAGGTTGGGTTCTGTGGGAAAGAGCATGGCACTTATGGACGTCAGGGTTGTAGACGCTGAAGGAAGAGAGATTTCATGGGGAACAGATAAAGTAGGCGAGATAATCATCCGGGGGCAAACCATCATGAACGGTTACTGGAAGAACCCCGAAGAGACAGCAAAGGCAATAAAGGATGGCTGGTTCTACACCGGAGACCTTGCCGCAATAGATGAGGAAGGATACGTATACATAGTTGACAGGAAAAAGGACATAATTATCAGCGGGGGAATTAACATATCCTCAAGGGAAGTGGAAGAGATCCTTTACATGCATGAAGCAGTAAACCAGGCTGCAGTGATCGGAGTCCCGGATAAAAAGTGGGGGGAAACAGTAAAGGCGGTTGTTGTGTTGAACAAAGGCATCGATGTGCAGGAAAAAGAATTAATAGACTTTTGCAAGGCCGGCCTTGCCTCCTACAAAAAGCCCACATCAGTAGACTTTCTTTCTGCTTTACCCAAGACATCAAGCGGTAAAATAAACAAATGGAAATTGAGGGAAAAGTACTGGCAGAAGAAGCAAAAACCCAGACATGAGGAGGTTTAAATGACAATCAACAGTGATGAAATTCTGGATGGACTTAAAACAGCCATGGAAGCTGAATTGACTGGTCACAACTTCTACAAAAACGCAGCTGAAAGCATTTCCGATCCAAAAGGAAAGGATGCCCTGCTGAGAATGGCTAACGAAGAGATGGAGCATTTTAAATATTTGCGCCATCAATACAAATCAGTTCTTGAAAGCGGGGATTATGATTTTGCCAGGAAGTTTGTTAAATTAAACCGCGAACAGGAGGAAAACCCGGTTTTCAGCCAGGGGATCAAAGATCGCGTTAAAGAATGCCACTTCGAAGTAAGTGTGCTTACAATCGGCATGAAATTAGAGTTAGACGCAATTAATTATTATCGTTCCTGTGCTGAAAAGGCGGAGACCATTGAAGCAAAACAATTCTATCAGGAACTGGCAGACTGGGAGACGATACACTTCGAAGCGTTAGAGTGGGAGTTAAACGAATTGAAAGAGGAGTATTGGCAGGCAAATGATTTTATCCCCATGTAGAAAAGGAGGTAAGATTCACATGTCCAATCCCGAGGAAATAAAAAAAACCACCTGTGCCTTTTGTACCAATTTATGTGGTGTTCTCGTCCACGTTGAAGACGGCAAGGCAGTTAAATGCGAGGGCAATCCGGATCATTTTGTAAGTCAGGGCTTTACCTGCCAGAGGAACCGATTGGCCACCCGGTGGCTGTACCACCCGGGGCAGCTCATGCACCCGCTGAAGAGAGTGGGAAAGCGTGGTGAAGGCAAATGGCAGAGAATAAGCTGGGACGACGCGCTGGGAGAGATTGGCCGGAAACTGCTCAAACTGAAACAGGAACACGGCGCGCAGACCGTGGGGGTCGTCGGGGGTGAGGACAAGGGGAACAACTACTGGCCCCGAGGTCGCTTTCTCTCCTTGTTTGGCAATCCATACAACACTTTTAGTCACGGTGTCATGTGCGGCGTCAATGATATGGCCATAAACAGGGCTGTTCTGGGAGATGACAGCAGCCATACGGGCAGTGCCGCGGGGACAAATTGTCTGGTAATCTGGGGAGGCGATCCATCTGAGTCAAACCACAGGGCCTGGGCTACGATTCTCAAGGAAAAGCGAGAGCGCGACATCAAAGTAATCGTAGTTGATCCGCGGCAGACGGGAACCACAAAGATAGCAAATGTATGGTTGCAACCGAGACCGGGCACCGACACGGCATTGGCGATGGCCTGGCTCAACGTCATTATCAATGAGGAATTATACGAGAAGGAATTTGTGGAAAAGTGGACGGTCGGCTTTGACAAATTAAAGACGCGTGTCCAGGACTACCCTCCGGACAAGTGCGCCGAAATTACCGGCATTCCTGTTGAAAAAATTGTTGAATCGGCCAGGATGTACGCCACCGGCAAGCCATCCAGCATTGCATATGGCGTGGCTGCGGATCACTTTGGAGTGAATGGCACCCGGACTGAGCACGCCCGGATAATCCTGCGTGCCATAACCGGCAATCTGGGTGTGTTTGGCGGTGAGTTGATCGTCCGGCCCGGGGAAACCATAAATGGCGGGAAGTTTATCACCGAAGCAGAGTTGACGATGATTGAAAAGGTGCCGATCGAGGACCGGAAAAAGCAACTGGGCGCTGACCTCAGCCGGCTTGTGTCCCTCACCGGCTGGGGCATGACTGCCGAATATGTTGAGAAGGTCTACGGGGTGCCGGCCGCCGTGAGCTATCAGAGCCAGGCCCACGTGCCGCTTCTCTGGCGCGCCATTCTCAGCGGCCGGCCGTACCCCATGAAAGCCCTCATCACATGGGGTTCAAATCCCCTGACCAGCATGGGCAATATCCGTCTCGTCTACAATGCGCTGAAGAGCGATAATCTTGAGTTGCACGTGATACACGAGCTTGTCATGACTCCCACCGCTCAACTGGCGGACTACGTATTACCGGCAGCCAGTTGGCTGGAAAGAGATATCTGCACCAACATGGGGGACTATGTCAGCCTCATCTTTGGGGGGGAAAAGGCTGTGCAACCCCTTGGGGAGCGCCGGGATGTCTACCAGCTGTTTCGGGGTCTCGGCCGCGCCGTCGGCCAGGATGAACACTGGCCATGGCAGACAACGGAAGAGGTCAGTAATTACCGACTGAAGCCACTGGGTTTAACTTTCAGAGACCTGGTTGACCGGATGGTCTTGTTTCCGGACTCCTTTGAAATGCAGCCCTGGGAGAAAACGGGGTTTCCTACACCCTCGGGAAAGATAGAGCTCTATTCCACCATACTGGAAAAGCTGGGGTATGATCCCCTGCCCCACTACCAGGAGCCCCCTGAGAGTCCCATCAGTACTCCGGATGTGGCGCGGGAATACCCGCTTATTTTTAACACCGGCGGCCGATTCATGCCCATGCACCACTCGGAGTTCATGCACAGTGAGCTGGGCAGGACCAGCCATCCGGACCCGCTCATGGACATTCACCCGGACACGGCTCGGGATCTGGGGATAGAGGATGGGGACTTGGCTTACATCGAGACCAGGAGAGGCCGGATCAAGCAAAGGGCCAGGCACAATCCCGGAATACTGCACAATGTGATCAATTGCCAGTCAGCGTGGTGGTTCCCCGAGATGACGGCCAATGAACCCGGCCTTTCCGGGCTGTGGGAGTCAAATGCCAATGTACTTACCCTGGATGAGCCGGAGGCCTGTGATGAGCTGTCAGGGGGCTGGTGCGTCAGAGCACTGTTGTGCAAAGTATATCGGGCCTGAACTGATGTTTGAAGATCTTGGCCCTGAGGACCAGGCTTTGATTTCACCCCGGAAGAGTGTCTAAAGACCTGGGCGGCAAATAAGTGAGCTAAAGTGTCTAACGTGAACTAAAATGAGCTAAAGTTGTGGTGCGCTTCGCGGTCAATTAAAAAATATCAACTCTGCAATCCACAGCGCCTACTTTGCTCATGGTTTTTTATTCCTAATTACATACAATGACTGCGCTCTCAGCGCACTCCCTAACTTTAGATCACTTTAGGCACTTTAGTTCACTTTAGATCACTAATGGCCCCCTTTACCCACGGCATAGCCAACTGACTCTGACCTGGCCCTGAGGAACAGGCTTTAAAAGCTGAAAACATTGAAGTTTTATTAGAGGAATCTGATGGAAAAAGAATTTCAAAAAGGAATCCTTGGCAATACCCGGTTAAGCGTCGGTCGACTGGGCGTTGCGGCCAGCTACGGGGCTCCGGCCGAAGCATTCGAAGAGGCGTTTGAAAAGGGGTGCAATTATTTTTACCTGGGCTCCGGTCGGCGCCGCGCCGGAATGAAGAAGGCTATCCGGAGTATTTGCGCGAAAGGGCAACGGGATAAGCTTATCTTCTCCATTCATACCTACGCCAGATTCGGCATACTGAAAGAATATTTCCTCAAAAAAACACTTCGGTCCATGAACATAGAACACGCTGACATATTGATTCTCGGGGCCCACAACCAACGTCCCTCAAAAATGCTCCTTAACCGGGCTTTTGAAATGAAGGAAAAAGGACTGGTCCGATTTCTTGGAATGTCCGGACATAATCGGATTTTTTTTCCAAAAATGGCCGAAGAAGCGGTATTCGACCTGTTTCACATACGGTATAATGCCGCCCATCGAGGCGCAGAAACAGAATCTTTCCCTTACCTGACAGGCGAAAGCCGACCGGGAATCGTAACGTATACCGCCACCCGGTGGGCGCAACTGCTAAACCCTGAAAAGATGCCGGCCGGCCAGCCTGCTCTTACGTCAGGCGACTGTTACAGATTTGTTCTTTCTAATCCGGCAGTAGATGTCTGTCTCTGCGGCCCAAAAAACGTGGAACAGATGCGTACAGCCATTTCAGCACTGGAACTGGGACCGCTCGGATTGGAGGAGATGGAGCGGGTAAAAATGATCGGCGACCACGTCCATCAAACAGTCAAGGGGTTTTTTTGATAAGAATGGATCCATTGAGAAAATATCTAACATGCTGGGTGCTGACTGTAGTCCTAACACTTTGTGGTTGCGCATATCACAAAAAAATTACACCGGTAGAGGTGCCCGACGTCTACACGGTTCAGAGCAATAACGGTAATCCTGCAACCCGGTTCGCTCCCATGTTTCTCGTTTATGGCTACCAGAATGATTACAACCGTATCGGTCAACCTTCGGCAAGATATGGGGACAAAGGCAAGGAACATATCTTTGTCGATATTGATAAGCCGGTATTTTATTATATGGAGCGACAGTTCTCAACCGATAAAGGTCAATACACCAATTACATCTACAGGGTCCACTTCCCTGAAGTCCCATTCAGCCTGGTCCCCTTTTATCTGACTTCAGGAAATAATGTGGGACTCATGATTTCAGTCACAGTGGATTCAGAAAATCGGCCGGTTCTAATCACCTCGGTGCATACGTGTGGCTGCTATCTTACGATTGTTCCCACTTCGCATCTTCCGCCTGATTCACTTCCCGAAAACTGGAAAAAAGGAGCCAAAAAAGTCTATGGGGAAATACTTCCCGGAAAACTTGATTATACTGAGAAACAAAATCCCAAGCTACTCGTTTATCTACGGCCGGATGTGCACCGGGTTATGAACCTGGAAATTATTGAAGATCCTGTCTTAGATAATGGCAACGGTTTTAAAATAACAACTGCCCTGTTAGTCCAAATGGAAGACCTCAAGAGGATTCCGATTGATGGTAAAACCACAAGTTTTTATCATAACGAGGGCCTGATGAAGGGACATGTCAAAGGCTCAGTAAAATATTGGGAATCGATCTTCATGAGCCTGGTTAGCCTGGATTTATTTGTAGGAACAGATAAGGCTTATGCCGACACCGAGGTAACCGGGAACCCTTTCTACACGAGTTTGAAGCCCTGGAACAGGAATTCTTCAAATATATGGAATTTTGCCAGGTTTCTTGAGTTCTGGGGATGGGAATTGTAGTAGCGGGTCAAATTTGGACAGTGTTAAGGGTTCGCGCAAAAATGTGAATTTATTTTTACGTGAACCCTAAAGGAGATACAAATGCTTGAGGAGATAAAAACGCGTCGGAGCATACGCAGGCTTACCAATGAAAAGGTTGACGACAAAACAATAGAACTGATTATTGAAATGGGAACCTGGGCCCCTTCCGGGTTAAACAATCAGCCCTGGAAATTCGTAGTCATTCGCGATCAGAAAATCAGGGATGAAATTTCTACCCAGACCAAATACTCCCGAATCATCCAGGATGCGCCTGTCTGTATCGCCGTGTTCCTCGACAACTCCCAATCCTATGACCGGGTTAAAGATATCCAGGCCGTCGGGGCATGTATCCAGAATATGCTGCTGACCATCCACGATCTGGGCCTGGGCGGCGTATGGCTGGGAGAAATTCTCAAAAACAGAGAATCTGTAGAAAAGATCCTCAAAGTGCCGGAAAGTTGCGAACTCATGGCCGTCGTAGCCCTTGGACACACTGAAGAGAAAAAAGGAGCGGGAAGCAGGAAATCTTTAGATGAGGTGATTATTGCAAGGAAATAGCGTCCGGTGACCCATAACCAGTGATCAGCTTTTGGTGTTCAGTCAATGCCGTCTCTTTCAACTACGAAACACGCTAAAAGCGCGAAAGGGTTTGGTTTGTGTCCCCATTTTCGCGGCTTTCGCGTATTTCGTAGTTCCCCTCGTCCATCATATAAAATAGATAAAGCGAAGCGATTCCACACTTCGTCATTCGTTATTCGATATTCGATATTCTGCGGTTTAAAATATTTCCCGCATGGTAGCGACTGATCACTGCTTACTGGACACTGATCACTGATTACCGATCACTCTTCGACCTTTCGACTCTCTCCCTCCGTCGCCTCAACGCCCCCATCCGCCTTCTGATCTCTCTTTCGAAACCCCTGTCGGTTGGTCTGTAAAAAGCCCTGTTCTTCAGGTCTTTGGGCAGGTACTCCTGTTCTTTTTCATTAATCTCGTGGGAGCATTTCGAATATGGAGGGGAACGGGTTGGGCTCCGGTGCTGTTTATCTCTTCTTTGACAGACTTTTCAAGCAAATACAGGGCATTGCTTTTTGGCGCAGAGGCAAGATAAACAGCAGCCTGTGCCAGTGTCAGCTCCGCCTCAGGAGGCCCAACCTTCTGCCATGCCTCAAATGCCGCCAGGGCAGCCTGCAGGGCATTGGGATCAGCAAGACCCACATCCTCAGATGCGAACCGAATCATCCTCCTGCAGATGAAAAGGGGGTCTTCTCCTGCCATAAGCATCCGATAGAGCCAGTATACAGAGGCCTGAGTGTCACTCCCTCTCAGACTTTTATGAAAGGCAGAGATGAGACTATAGTGTTCTTCACCATCCTTATCATATGGAAGGGCCTTTTTGCTGATGGCCGCTTCAACGGTCTCCAGATCAAGCCCGGCATGGCCTTTCTCCTGGCCATCCAGGGCGTAATAGGCTGCGGACTCCAGATTATTAAGGGCCACGCGGGCATCACCCATGGAAAGACCGACCAGGTGTTCGAGCGCATCGGGTGTAATTTCAATCTTGAGAAACCCCAGTCCGCGATCCTCATCGCTCAGGGCACGAAGTAAGATGGTCTCGATCTCCTTTTTCTCTAAAGGCTTGAGGACCATCACCCTGGTCCTCGAGAGAAGTGGCGGAATAACCTCGAAAGAAGGGTTTTGCGTGGTTGCACCGACAAGGATGATCAGCCCGCTTTCCACATGCGGCAGGAAGGCATCCTGCTGGGCCTTGTTAAATCGGTGTATCTCATCAACAAACAGGAGTGACGGCTGGCCTGAGTTTGCTTTTGTCTTCTCAGCAGCCTCGATAAGCTGTCTCAGTTCCTTTATCCCGGAAGTGACCGCAGAAAAAGAATAGGAAGGAAGCTGAGCATATTCTCCCATCAATTTGGCAAGAGTGGTCTTGCCGGAGCCCGGCGGGCCCCACAAAATCACTGAAAATATTCGACCATTGCGTAGCGCCTTGGGCAGTGGGCAACCGGGGCCAAGAATATGCTCCTGACCCACCATGTCTTCCATCGTCCCGGGGCGCATCCTTTCGGCCAGAGGTGCTGCGGGAGTTTCCATGGGCTTAATCATTCATTGTGATTGTCTCGGAAATGAGAGACGTAATTCTGCCCATTTCCAGAGGCCTTTCAATTATCAGATCTGCTCCCAGCTTCTTTAACGTATTGGTAGGCCTGCCGTTTTCCCCGGCATTCAGCAGAACAATAGGGACACCCCTCTTTATTTTTTTTATTTTATCAACAATATTTGCCACCTCAAAATCAGGGGTATCAATATCTGTAACAATAAGGTCAAAGATTTTTCTTCTCAACAACTTGAGGCCTTCCATACAGGAATAAACTGTAGTAACCTTACCGCCCTTGCTCACAAATTCCTGAGTCAGAAGATCCGAAGCAATACTGCCTGCTGAGACAAACAGGATTCGAGAATCCCTGATTCTATTCTTTCCGCGTTTGGCCTTAGAAGAGGCAGCAGGCTTCTGGAAAAGTGGAAGTTTGACAATAAAAGTGGCCCCCTGCCCTTCCTGACTGATGAGTTCAATCTCTCCCCCGTGGCGAGTTATGATGGCATAAGCCAGGCTCAGCCCAAGCCCCCTGCCACCTTTGGTTGAAAAAAAGGGATCGAAAATTTTGTCTTTGATTTCTTCGGAGATGCCTGTCCCACCATCCTGTATATAGATCCGGGCAAAACCGGAGTCCTCCTCAGTTGTCAAATAGATCTCTCCACCTCCCGGCATGGCATCGATGGCGTTTAATATCATGTTGACAAATGCGTCCCGTATCTCCTCAGCATAGCCTTCTACCGGTGAAAGGGTTCTCAGATAGGTCTTAACAGTAATTTGGGCATGGCTGTCTTCCTTCCATAGGGGACGGGTGATGGCCACAGCGTCCTTCACGATTTTTTTGGGGTCAAACAGGGCAATGACGGATGGGTCGTTTTCAAGTCTTGTCAGACAGTTCAGTCTCAGGGAAATATGGTTTCCAATTTCCATCCCAGCCTCTAACCGTCTCAATGATCTTATCACCTTTTTGTCCACAACGGATTCCATTCCCAGAAATTCCGAAAAATGCGCATCAACAATTTTAAAGCCCTTTTCGAAATCCCGGCTCAACCATGAGGCCATCCTGGCGATTGCCTTGATCTTCTGGGACTGGCTGGATTTTTTTTCCTCTTTTTTCCTTTGATCAAGACGCGTCATGTTGTACAAAAACGCAGTTCGACCGTGATATCTTATTTTTTTCCAATGGGCCTCAAAGCATAAAGACGTTCCATTTTTCCTGCGCATATAGACTTCAAACTGATCCGGGACCGGTTTTCCTGAAGACAGCTTCTGGACAGTGGTTCTGACATACTCGGAAGATCTGGGATGGACCAAATCGAAAAGTTCATGACTCAGCAACTCTTCTTCTGTATATCCCAACAGGTTCCACGTCATTTCGTTGGTAAAAACAATATTCTGTCCCTGAACAAGGATAACCGGCCCGGGGATTTCAGCCAGCAATCTATGTGCGTCTCTCAAGTCCCTCTGAACCAGCTGTTTTTCTTTTCTAAGGACAGCCAGTTTTTCTGAAAGTTTTTTGTTCTCTCTCTTAAGGCTGTCTACCCTGTTCTTAAACGCTTTTTTCTGGACAATATCCATACGGGCCTCATTAGGGTTCGCGGAAAAATAAATTCACATTTTGGCGCTCAGATTTGGGTTAATATTGACATATTTATGAAGAGTAAAAGGCGCAGTAATAGTGGACTATTTCAAGGTTTTTGAT
>JAFDJF010000574.1 GCA_019307645.1 Deltaproteobacteria bacterium | reverse complement strand
GTCAAAACAAGCTTCAATCATCACCTGGCTTATCCGGATGTGAACCCCACGGCCAATGTGCATCCTCTGGCTTCTGTGATCGGAAACATCTACCTAGGCAAACGGGTGATGGTATCTCCCTGTTCTTCGGTCAGAGGCGATGAGGGAAGCCCCATCTATGTGGGGGATAATTCAAACATTCAGGACTGCTGTGTGATTCATGCCCTTGAGACCACTGAAAACGGCCAGGAGGTAAGCAAAAACCTCTATGAAGTCAACGGGAAAAAATATGCGGTCTATATCGGCAAGCAGGTGTCCCTGGCTCATCAGGCCCAGGTTCACGGGCCGGCGGTTGTGGGTAACAACACGTTTGTCGGAATGCAGGCCTTGGTGTTTAAAGCCGCTATCGGCAGCAATTGTGTGATCGAACCCGGCGCCAAGGTATTGGGGGTTACGGTGGGAGACGGTCGGTATGTTCCCATGGGCACGATTCTCAACAAACAAGCCGATGCGGATAACCTGCCCAGGATCACGGCCGACTATCCGTTCAAAAAACTAAACGACGGTGTGGTGCATGTCAATATCCAGCTGGCCGACGGCTATAACCATAAACTGCCCAAAGAACTTGCAAGCAGCAGTCACTAATAAGGAGGAAAATTATGAAGAGAAATACTTTTATCACTTTTGGACTCATTTTAGCAGCGCTACTATTTTTCAACCCCGGATCCCTCTTGGCCAGCACAACTACAGGCCACGGAGAAACAGAGGAATATACCGGAGAGAATACCGCTGAAACCATCGCGGTGGGCAAAGTTTCAGGCGGGCATACAAAGGCGGCACCTACTCATGGGGAAAGCAGTCAGCCTACCGCGAGTCAAGGGAGCCAGAGTGCGCATAAAGAAAATGCACCCCAAACAACCCATGAAAGTACCTCAGGCGGTAACAGCAAGAGTATCTCCCATGATAAGGTTGAGGTGAAACCGGTTCCGGTAACCCTAGCCGATGGGGAGACCATGAAAACCCTTAGGACCGACTGGCTCAAAGTAGCGGAAGAAACGCATCTTTCGGACGAAAAAGCAAAACTGTCCGGTTCGTTCTGGATGGTTATCGCGGTTCTGGCCGGCCTGGTCATCCTCGGCGGTATCGTATTTGCCGGCGGGATATTCAAACGCTTCGGTCTGAACCTCAAACTTTACGCCAGCTACGGGTGTCTGGTGATTTTGGCGATGATTTTAGGAGTGACCGGATACCTTTATTTGAGCAGCGTAAACGGCGAGGCGCAGCTTGAAACGGCTTTTTTGGAGCTTGACATGATGGCCAATGAAATGAATGTGGCCCAGGACGAGTTTCTCTTGCACGGCATTGAAAACAAGGCCTATGGTGAAAAACAGGTCGCCCATGTCGAGGAGTTGATTAAAGAATTCAGTGAAGATGCCGTGACACTAAAGAAAAATGACTATATGGAAGCCGATCAAGCCCGTCAAGTAGATGTTATAATGGCAGCGGTTTCAGACTATGCCAAGGATTTTAAAAAAGTGACCGAGGCATTCCATGAAATTGAAGAGGTAAAGGAAGCGCTTGATGAACTGGGTGAGATGGTTGATGAAGCCTTAGAGGAGATGATTCACCACCACGAGGCCGAGCTTGAAAAGTTAGAGGCTGAAGGGACCGATCGGCAGGGTATTGCATACCAAACAAGGCTGGTTGAACATCTCAATGCAGCTGAGATTTTGTCACTTAAGGTCTCCAAAGATGAAGTCGAGTTTCTTTTGGACAAACATGCGGATCGTGTGGAGAGCATGGCCAAAAACTTGGGGCTGCTCATGGGGTATCTGAAGGTGCTGGAAGAAGAACTTCAGGAGCCTGAGGAAAAGGCGCGGCTTAAAAAAGTTGAAGAAGAAATGACGGTCTATACCAAGCATCTCAAAAATATGATCCGGGATGAGGCTATCGTCGAAAAAGAGACCGCTGAAATGAACGAGCTTCTACACAAGGTGAAATCCATCGGTGAGCGGCTTTCCCACGAGGCGCAAATGAAGGCCAACGGTATGGAAAGAGAAGCGGAAATCGCGCTTGTGATCATGATTCTCATTGCACTGGTCACCGGAACACTGCTTTCCATTTTCATTGCAAGAGGGATTACCAACCCGGTCAATCGCATTATTGAGGGATTGAACGAAGGATCCGATCAGGTGTCTTCTGCATCCGGCCAGGTATCCTCATCCAGCCAGTCCCTGGCTGAAGGGGCATCAGAGCAGGCAGCCTCTATCGAAGAGACGTCTTCATCATTAGAAGAGATGGCGTCGATGACCAAGCAGAACGCGGAAAATGCCGGCCAGGCAGACACCCTCATGAAAGAAGCCAATCAGGTGGTCGGGCAGGCCAACAGCTCCATGGAAGAGTTGACAACGTCTATGGATGAGATCTCAAAGGCCAGCGAAGAGACCTCAAAGATTATCAAGACCATCGATGAGATCGCTTTTCAGACCAATCTTCTGGCCTTAAATGCAGCTGTCGAAGCAGCCCGTGCCGGTGAAGCCGGGGCCGGTTTTGCTGTGGTGGCCGACGAGGTCAGAAACCTGGCCATGCGGGCTGCAGAAGCGGCAAAGAATACCGCAGACCTTATCGAGGGAACCGTTAAAAAGGTGAACGAGGGATCTGAGGTCGTATCCACCACAAACGAGGCGTTCGGCCAGGTGGCTGAAAGTGCCTCAAAGGTGGGTGAATTGGTCGGTGAGATTGCAGCTGCCTCCAATGAACAGGCGAGTGGAATCGATCAGGTCA
>JAFDJF010000573.1 GCA_019307645.1 Deltaproteobacteria bacterium | reverse complement strand
ACCAACTCGGCGTCAGACTCAAATTTTAATCCTCGAAATACTCAATGTATTCCTGCGGTTAAAATTTGAGTCTTTCTTGATTTGGCACAAAATTGAGCATTTTTCAAAGGTCTCTCCTTTTACCAGGCTTTTGTGCCCAGGTGACAAGTCCGGGAGAAAACTTGACAAAGTTATCTCCTCGGGGCACAACCCGGGCTGTGAAGCCATATCGGCCCGAATCTCGGCAGGTTATGGTGCAATCATAAAGATAACACCCATTACCCAGGTCTTCCCGTTCGGTCATCAGTTGGGTCTGGCTGGCAACCAGAGCATCAACAGATTTCAGACAGCCATAATAAAGTTCAACCTCCACTTCATCAGGGGATAATTCTCCCAGATCCACTTCTGTTGTCAAGCGAAAGGTATCCTGTACCCGAGACGGCCCTTCAGCCTCTCTCACAGGGGCCTCAATTCTAACATCTTTCCAAAGGTCACGGAGTCGCCCATGCTGGATGCCCAGCGACCTGGCCTCTGCGGCATCACTTTCGAGCAGTTCGTGCAGGCGCCTGCCTGCGGGCAAATAAAATCTATCCTTATATTCGCCTGCCATTCTATAACTGGAAAAATTCCACAAAGCCATCTTTATGGACTCTTTCATCATCTTGACCCATCTGGCCGGCGCCTCCCCGCTTTTTCTTTCATAAAAACAGGGAATCACGTCGTTTTCCAGCACATTATACATGGCCTGATTGTCTACTGCATCCTGATAGGCCTGGTCAGCATATTCCTCTCCCCGACCGATCCGCCAACCTACCTCCGGTGAGTATGCTTCGGCCCACCATCCATCGAGAATGCTCAAATTAAGTACGCCGTTGATGGCCGCTTTCATGCCGGATGTTCCGCATGCCTCAAGGGGCCGTCTGGGCGTGTTGAGCCACACATCCGCACCCTGAACAAGTATCCGTGCAATGTGGATATCATAGTCCTCAAGAAAGATGATTCGGTGGCGAAAGTTCTTTCTGTGGGCTGTCTGGACGATGTATTGAATCAGCATCTTTCCTTCATTGTCATTGGGATGCGCCTTCCCGGCAAAAATAATCTGAATGGGATGCTCTTCTGAATTGAGTAAGGCCTCCAATTGTTCAAGATCGTGAAACAAAAGGTTGGCCCTTTTATATGTTGCAAAGCGACGCCCGAATGCTATGGTCAAGGCATCGTGGTCCAGCACGGATTCCACCTCCCTCATCATAGCCTTTGATGCATAACGCCGCATATGCTGTCGCCCCATCAGTTCCCTGCACGTGCGAATGAGACGGGAGCGGCATGTCTCATGGGCACGCCACAGTTCTTCATCATATATTTGGTCAACGTCTTTGATAATATCGGGATTTAAGGGCTGCTTTGCCCACTCGGGCCCGAAGTTTCTCTCAAAGAGATCAACTTTTTCACTGGAAAGCCATGAAAGGATATGCACCCCATTGGTGACGTGGGAGATGGGGATCTCATCCTCCGGCCTCTCGGGCCAGACATGGGCCCACATACGTCTTGCCACTTTTCCGTGCAACTGACTCACCCCGTTGCAGTACTGTGCCATACGCAGACCCAGAACAAACATTGAAAGCTTGGCCTCCGGACCGGATCCGGCAGGCTGCCCCCAGGACAAAATCTCGCTCACTTTGACGCCCAGGGGCTTCTCAAAGGGGAGGAGGAACGGTTTTACAAGCTCTACTGAAAATTCATCATGCCCCGCAGCGACCGGTGTGTGTGTTGTAAACACGGTGGTACGCGGAACAATCTCCAGGGCAGTCTGCAGATCAACGCCATAATCCGACATCATCTGGGCCAGACGTTCCAGACCGGCGAAGGCAGAATGGCCTTCGTTCATATGGCATACTGTCGGCTTGATATTCAAGGCCGAGAGGGCCCGCATCCCGCCGATTCCCAGAATGACTTCCTGCGCCAGGCGTGTTCTTCCCCCGCCGCTGTAAAGCCTGGATGTAATATCCCTGACTTCCGAAGGATTCTCCGGTACGTTGGTATCGAGCAGATAAAGAGGGACCCGGCCCACTTGGATCTTCCACACCGCAATATGAATCTCGCAGTCCGGTCCGGTAACTGACACATTGATCTCATCTCCCGAATCATCCCTGGCCCTTTCTACGGGTAGATAAAAGATGTCCGCTTCCGGATATTCCTCCTGCTGCCAGCCTTCCTGGTTAAGAAACTGATGAAAATAGCCTTGCCGGTATAAAAGCCCAACAGCAACAATTGGCAGCTCCATGTCGGAAGCGGCTTTCAGATGGTCGCCTGCCAGGACCCCAAGTCCTCCTGAAAACAGAGGGAGGCTTTCATGAATCCCGAACTCCATGGAAAAATAGGCAACAGTTTGCTGTTGACTGGGCTGCGGTTCATTCTGATCAACATGCGGGGAGACCTCGGTTTTAAAACGGTCTTCGACCCGTTTCAATTGGGCCAGAAAACCTTCGTCTTCTGCCAGTTCTTCCATGCGTTTTTGAGGGATATTCGTCAAGAAGACAATAGGATTTCTCCCAGACTCCTTCCATAAACGCGGGTCAATACGGCGGAAAAGCCCGATGGCATCATGCTGCCAGGACCACCAAAGGTTACCCGATAACACTTCCAGAAAAGCGAGGGAATCAGGAAGTCTGGGAAACACCTGAAAAGTCTGCAAATGGCTCATATTTTCACTCCGTCTTTGACTGGAAACAGCGTCTTCATCTGGAATTAAACTTTTATCAATTATGACGGTCTCGTAAAAAGTCCAA
>JAFDJF010000080.1 GCA_019307645.1 Deltaproteobacteria bacterium | reverse complement strand
ATTATCAATATCAGTCATTGCCTGCCTCCCTATTAATGTAGGTTAATCTTGGAGGTAAGCATATCGCAATAATTTTAACTTGTCAACTAAATGGGGACATCACCGAAATTCGAACCCGCTCTAAAAAAGGCGGGGATAGAAAGAATAAGATTCTAAGATTTAAGGCATACCTTCGCCTCTATTTGAATCGATTTAGGAGAGGGCCTAAAATACACCCAACATCAGATGGGGCATTCATCAATCAAGATCACCTTGGACACTTACGGGCACTTGATGACAGACGTAAATGAACAGGCTGCCAGTCGGTTGGGAGAGGCCATTTTTGGCGAAGATAGTAGCAAAATGGTAGCAGAAAAAAAAAAAGGGATTACCCATGCAAGCTAACCCCTTGAAATAACTGGAGGCGGCAATCGGATTCGAACCGATGAATAACGGTTTTGCAGACCGCTGCCTTAGCCTCTTGGCTATGCCGCCGTATTCTCTACTGGAGCGGGAAACGGGACTTGAACCCGCGACAATCACGTTGGCAACGTGAGGCTCTACCAGCTGAGCTATTCCCGCTCAGACATTTATATATTACAACATATCCCTATTTTGTCAATAGAAAAGCCGGTTCTACGCCCTGCCCTCAGGGTGATTCGATCCCCCCATTGTATGACCGATAATAACGCATCACCCGTTTCACAAAGGTCCTGGTTTCCGGAAATGGCGGTATCCCTTTGCGTGATGCGACCTCTTCCGGTCCTGCATTATAGGCGGCAAGCGCCAGAGTTTTATTGTTCTCGAATCGTTTCAAAAGGACACTTAAGTAACGCGTGCCGCCGAGTATGTTTTCTTTAGGATCAAAAGGGTCTTTAACATTCATTTCACCGGCGGTATCGGGCATCAGCTGCATCAGGCCCTGGGCGCCCTTACTGGAGACCGCCCTGTGATCAAAGCCTGACTCGGCCCTGATGATTGCCTTAATAAGGGAGCTGTCCACCTGAAACTGTCTCGAGGCCAGAAGGATAATCTTGTCATATTTATTCAGGTCGGTTTTATTGACATATTTTAGTGCTTTTTTGGGGGCTCGCCGCAGATAGAGCTCATACCGATTGCTGGACTTTATATTGCTGAAATGCCAGACACCGTTTTCATCTTTATAGCGGTAAATGTCTGGTGATGCAGGAGTGCCGACAAAAAGTAACAGGGTCGAACTCACGGCAAAAATCCATGTCAGCTTCAAGACAACCATGTGTACCCTAATGTTGCATAAAATTTGAGTTCAAAACGCTCTAGATTAGGTCAGCAAGGGATGTTTGGCCAATTTTAAGGTCGAAAGCGTATTTAACATAGGATAGCAGTCTTAAAAATGGACAAACATTTCTTGATGGCCTGATATAGAGCGAGCGAAGCGCTTTTGGGCCAAAGATTTATGCAATGTTAGGGTTTACCCAAGTGTTTTCCAGTCTGCCAGGAATTTATCCAGGCCAATATCCGTCAAAGGATGTTTGATCAATTGTTGAATAACCTTATAGGGAATAGTAGAGATATCCGCACCCATGAGCGCTGCGTCGAGCACATGGATTGGATTTCGAATGCTTGCTACAATTACCTCAGTCTCAAAACCGTAAGAATTATAGATGGCAATAATCTGTTCAGCCAGTTCCATGCCCCTATGACTGATATCATCCAACCTCCCCACAAACGGGCTGATGTAGGCCGCCCCTGCTTTTGCAGCCATCAATGCCTGAAGAGGAGAAAAACAGAGGGTTACATTTATCTTAATCCCCTCCTGAGCCAGGATTTTTGTTGCCTTCAGACCTTCTTCTATCAACGGGATCTTTACCACTATATTATCGGCCAGTTCAGCAAGTTCCTTTGACTCACGGACCATCCCCTGTGCATCCACACTGACAACCTCTGCACTCACCGGACCATCCACAATATCGCATATTTCCTTAATCAGTCCCTTAAACTCCCGCCCCTCTTTGGCAATCAGGCTGGGATTGGTTGTCACACCGTCAACCATCCCCAACTCATTGGCTTTTTTGATTTCGTCAATATTGGCTGTATCAATGAAAAATTTCATGTTCTCCCCCCTATCTTGGTTTTTTGTTCAAATTTTTCACAACATTCTCTGCAGCAAAAGTAATATTCCTTCCCCTCTATGACCTTTCTTTTAGCACCCCTCATAGGAATGTAAGTCTGGCAGGAAGGATCCTGAACCATCACATCAACAGTCCCCTCATTGTCTCCACTTTTGGCTTTCAGGACCGGTGAAATAAGTCCCCGCAGGATACGATAAAGCACATAGGCCAGCAAAATGAAAATCAGAAGCCGCATCTACTCCTCCTCCAGCGGGATTGCAGTCTGCCCCTCCACTGCCGGGTTATTGAGCAACCCTTCCATGGTATTGCCCAGAACCGGGTGAATCAGGTTCGGTACCAATTGAACCATCGGCATGAGTACGAATTTTCTTAAATGCATTAACGGATGTGGGATAGTCAAATCCTTTTCATCAGTCACATCCTGTCCAAAAAGTAGAATATCCAGGTCAATGATACGAGGTTCCCATTTTTTGTTTCTTTTTCTTCCCAGATTCGCTTCAATGGCAAGAAGATTATTTAACAACTCATGTGCTGAAAGGTCAGTCTCAAGAGAAATCGCGCCGTTTACATACCAGTCATGGCCTGCCACCCCAACTGGGTCTGTCCGGAAAAAACCGGATTGGGCCGTGATCCTGCAATCCTTGATATTATCAACCATATCAATGGCTTTGAGGCAATTTACAAGTTTATCTCCAAGATTTGAACCGATCCCTATATATGCTGTTTTGCTCATTGGTGAATGTATTTCCGCTATTTAAGTCCCAAAACATCCTGCATATCATACAAACCTTCCGGCTGCTTCGTCACCCATATGGCGGCCCTGACCGCGCCCCGGGCGAAGTTGTCCCGGTTATGGGCTCGGTGTGTCAATTCCAGCCTCTCGCCGATACCACCAAACATCACGGTGTGTTCGCCGGTAATGTCACCGGCTCGCCATGTCTGTATGCCGATCTCATCATCGGTCCTTTCTCCGATGATTCCCCTGCGCTCGTACACCCCGACTTTTTCCAGATTTCGTCCTGCGGTTTCAGCCAGTATGTGGGCAAGTCGCATGGCTGTCCCGCTTGGCGCATCCTTTTTCTGTCGGTGATGGACCTCAAGAATCTCCATGTCATAATCGTTTCCCAGGATTCGAGCCATCTCAGCAGCAATTTTAAACATCACATTGACCCCCACACTCATGTTTGGGGCAAGGACACACCTGATTTTGCGTGAAAGATTCTCAACTTCTTCAAGGGCGTCGCCGGTTATCCCTGTGGTGCCAATGACCATGGCCAGGCCCCGATGGGCAGCCGATCGGATGTTTCCCAGGGTGGCCTGGGGGGCCGTAAAATCAATCAATACATCCCCCTGATCGATCACGTCTTCCAGAGACCCTGAAATTTTGACACCCAGCTCACCTACGCCTGCCACCAGCCCGGCATCCTCATTTACACCGTGGTGATCGGGCCGTTCAAAGGCTCCTGCCAGGGCTATTCCCTCATTCTGGTGGATCATATGAATGATCCGTTTTCCCATACGGCCGCCCGCACCGGCAACAATTGCTTTTGTCATGTTTGTTTCTCCGTAACTGTTCAGGTCTCACAAGATCCCATAATCCTGGAGCGCCTTCTTAAGTTTTTCCAGATTGGCGGGGGCCATCGGGGCCAGGGGCAGTCTGAGTCCATCCCGGATTTTCCCCATAAGTGCCAGGGATGTCTTCACCGGAACGGGGTTTGTTTCGTAAAACATGGCCTGGCAAAGAGGAAAGAGCTTGAAAAACATCTCCTTTGCTTCTTTTAAATTCCCGTCTTCCCATGCCGCCAGCATATGAGCTGTATCCCGGGGCACGATATTCGCGACTACGGAAATAACCCCTTTTCCTCCGATAGACAGGATGGGCAGGGTCAAATTATCATCACCGGAAATCAGGGTTATATCCTCTCCTGCAAGCCTTACTATTTCCGCCATCTGCCCAATATCGCCCGATGCCTCTTTAATCGCAACAATCTCCGGAAATTTTGCCAGTCGGGCTACGGTCTCAGGCAGCATGTTAACACTGGTTCTGCCCGGTACGTTGTAGAGTACCTGAGGAAGTGCAACTGCATCGGCAATCGCCTTGAAATGCAGATAAAGACCTTCCTGGGTCGGTTTGTTGTAATAGGGGGTTACCTGAAGGGTTGCGTCCGCGCCGGCCTTCTTGGCATGGGCGGTAAGTTCGATGGCCTCACTTGTGCTGTTGCCGCCTGTCCCGGCGATGACCGGAACCCTTTTATTAACGGCATCAATAGCGATGTCCACAACCCGGTTGTGCTCTTTGATGTTTAATGTGGCTGATTCCCCGGTTGTACCACAAGGCACAATAGCGCTTGTATTGTTTTCGATCTGAAATTCTATCAGTTCGCGATAGGCTTCCTCGTCTACCTCGCCTCCTTTGAACGGGGTCACGATGGCAACTATAGATCCTTTAAACATGGCAACCTTCTCCCTTTAAGTTTGCTATACTTCACAGCGCCTCTTCATTAAGCTGTGCCTGATAAACGATTGAGGTGTTACCTTCAAGCGCCACCTGCTCAAAGGAATTACCCTTTTTTTTAAAATGGATAGTCAGTTCTTCCCCCGACCGGGTCTCCACTTTCACCGGTGAACCGCTCACCGCCCCGCGAACCGAGGCCACAAGGGCGCAGGCAATGGCGCCCGTACCACAGGCCAGAGTTTCATCCTCTACCCCCCTCTCGTAGGTCCTGATCTGCAGTTTGTCCGGGCCTGACACATTCATAAAGTTGGCATTTGTCCCTTCAGGTGAAAAGTGAGAATGGTATCGAAGATCCCTTCCATGTTCAAAAACCGAATGATTTAACAGGTCTTCAACCTGAACAACCACATGGGGAACCCCTGTGTTGATAAAATCCACATTTACCCAGCCCTCCCGATGCTCCAGATCCAGGTCCCTGGAAAGACCTGATGGCTCCGGCATAAGTACTTTCACAACGCGGCCGTTTACTTCAGCGGATATGGGGCCAACCAGGGTCTCAAAGGTCATCCTGGGACCGGCGATACCCGTTAAAAAGGCGAAACGGGAAACACAGCGTCCGCCGTTTCCGCACATTTCCACCTCTCCGCCATCCGCATTAAAAAAGCGCCATCCGAAATCGTATCGATCTGAATTCACAACAAAAATCACGCCGTCTGCGCCCACTGACTCCCTGCGTCTACAGGCCCTTTCCACCAGGCGGCCCATTTCTTTATCCTTGACCTGTCCTTTTCTGTTGTCAATAAGAATAAAGTCGTTTCCGCTTCCGTTCATCTTCCAGAATTCAACTGTTTCCATTTTCAAATCCACAATTCAAAATTCACAATCCAAAATTGTCTCTGAACGGTCTTTTCGTTCAGACTAGTGTCCGTCCAGAAATGAGATATTTTGTTCAAGGTCAAGGAATACTAAAATTTTAAACGCAGGAATATATTGAAATATTTTGAGGATTAAAATTTGAGCATGACGCAGAGATTGGGCAAAATAGCCATTTATGGATGGACACAAGCTAATTATCCGCCATAAAATCAGGAATCATTTCTCCCCGGATTAAATCTTTATAGGTCTCTCTGGCCCTTATGGTGTAAAAGCGGTCCCCCTTAACCATCACCTCGCAAACCCGAGGTCTTGAATTGTAGCTGGAAGACATGCTGAAACCATATGCCCCTGCGCTCATAATTGCCATCAACTCTTCAGATTCAAAGGCCTCAATTTCCCTTGCCTTTGCAAAAAAATCTCCCGATTCACATATGGGGCCAACGACATCGGCCTTGACCTTTGGCCTGCCGGAACTCTTCACAGGAAGAATTTCGTGATATGAATTATACAGACTTGGACGCATGAGATCATTCATTGCTGCATCCACAATAAAAAAGGTTTTGTCTGCTGCGGATTTAGTGTAGACAACCGCTGTAACCAGAATCCCGGCATTACCGGTAATCACCCGGCCAGGTTCAAAGATCAGAGTCAGGTCGACCGTTCCCAGTTCTCTTTTAATGGCATCAGCATATTCTCTGGGATGGGGGGGCTCTTCTTTTTCATAGGTAATCCCCAGTCCTCCGCCAAGGTCCAGGGACTTGATTTGAATGCCCGATTCTTCCAGTTTTGAGATCAAACCTTTTATCTTTTTCAGGGCATCCACAAAGGGACTCACTTCCGTCAACTGCGACCCGATGTGGCAGGAAACCCCCGAAACTTCCAGGTTGCCAAGGACTGCAGCCATGGCATATCGCTCAGGCGCTTCATTGATGTCTATGCCAAACTTGTTTTCTTTGAGCCCCGTGGAAATGTACGGATGGGTCTTGGGATCCACATCCGGGTTGACGCGGATGGCTATCCTCGCCTTTTTTCCGAGTCTGCCGGCCACTTCATTCAGTTTTACAATCTCCTGGGTGGATTCAATATTGAACATACATATGCCCGATTCAAGGCCGTACTCAAGGTCTTCGACCCTTTTCCCCACGCCGGAGTAAACGATCTTAGCCGGAGCTATCCCTGCCTTCAGTGCCCGGTACAACTCTCCTCCGGAAACGATATCAACGCCGCCTCCTTCCAGTGCAAAAAGCTTCAGGACTGCAAGGTTTGAGTTTGACTTCATGGAAAAACATGTCATGTGTTTTATGTCTGCAAAGGCATCGTCAAAAGCCCTGAAGTGCTGACGCAATGTGGCATGGGAATAAAGATAAAAAGGTGTGCCCACTTTATGGGCCACATCTGACACTGAAACATCTTCGCAAAAAAGTTCGTTATCAATATATTGAAAATGGTGCATGATTTTTCCGAATGATGATAGGTAGTGCCCATCCATAAATGGTCTTTTTGTCCAATATCTGCGTTATGCTCAAAAAATAATCCTCGGAATATCAACTATATGCCTGCGGTTATTTTTTTTGCATGCCTTGATCTTGAACAAAAATCCTCATTTATGGGTGGCCACTAGGTAACAGTTTAGCGCCGAATCAGAACGATGCCGGTGAGCATCAACCATCAATTACCAGCTTTGCCCTGTCTGAAAACGGGCCGATCTCTCTTTTTTGGCCGATTAAACGGATCTTGAAAAAATGAATTCCCTTCCCTTTCTTTCCAGGAGCCCGGCAGGAGAATTTGCCCTGTGCGGTAACCTCGGCAGTGATTTCTTTGAATTTCCCGTAATCGATCGGACATCCTTCACAGGGCGGATTGTCAAGGGGGTAGCAGGCATGGTAAATCCTGCAGCTTTCTATATCGGACATATCCATCACCCGTCCCTGAGAATCAACAACTGTCCCTTTCAGATGAAAGACTCCATTTTTACATTCTGCCTTCAGCTTCTCAACTTTAAAAGGCATATCCCTTGCGGGCAAAAAAGGCGGGTCTTTCTTACCGCAGGCTGCCGGGGCAAAAAAAACGGCCAATAAAAGAATAAGAACTACACCCTGGCTCGGTTTCAAGACTTCAACTCCTCTCTGGCCTTCTTCAGGCTTTGTTTTACCATGTCAGGTCCTGTACCCCCTGGAATATTCCTTCTTTTGACGGTCAAAGCCGGATCAAGCCATGTGTAGACTTCCTTGTTAATCTTTTTTTCAAAACGTCTCATCTCAGCAAGGGTCAAATCATGAAGCTCTTTTCCCTGATCCACTGAAAAAAGGACCATCTTCCCAACAATCTCATGGGCTTCCCGAAAAGTCCTACCTTCACGGACAAGATAATCGGCCAGATCTGTGGCGACCAGAAAGCCTTTCTCCGTGGCATCCTTTAATCTCTTGCCGTCAAAAGTGACCTCACCTAGAAGCCTGCACATCACATCAAGACAGATTTCGACCGTGTCAACCGCGTCAAACAACGACTCTTTGTCTTCCTGCATATCCTTGTTGTAGGTAAGCGGAAGACCTTTCATCGTGGTCAAAAGAGAAATCAGGTG
>JAFDJF010000572.1 GCA_019307645.1 Deltaproteobacteria bacterium | reverse complement strand
GTGGGCTTTCAATCGGTAAGCTGCTCAATAGTGATGTCCATAGCGGCTGCAATTTTTTTCAAGGTGCCGATCCGCGGCTTGGAGTCAGACTTCTCCAGCCTGGCCAGTGCGGGTTGGGTCATCCCCGCCCGTCGTGCTAATTCCTGCTGGGTCATGCCAAAGTATTCCCGCCAAGCACGGATCATGGAGACCCCGTTAATAACATTGGCCTTAACCACCTCATGCGGAATCCATACATCTGTTTCATCCGGATCGTGGCGGGTGAGTTTCTGGTATTCATCCCAAGGGATTACGGCAAAAGCTGGTTTGCCATTCTGCATGATAATCTGCGGTTCAATATGTGCGCTCATCTCTCTTTTTTACCTCCTGAATCAGATAAATTTCCACCTCGTTTTGTTCAAGGTCAAAAAAGACACGGAAGCGGCCCACTCGCAACCGATACATATATTGGTGATTAGTGAGTGGTTTTACGTTGCGCCATCCGTCAGTCGTCGGAAGGTCTTCAACAGCGGTAATAATGGCTTTCTTGATTTTGGCTGGAATTTTTCGTAGTTGCTTGAGTGCCCTTTTGTTCCATCTGATTTTGTTCCTAGCATAGGGGGATTATGATAAAATATAACATAATGTCAAGATAAATATACCATTTAATAACAAATTTGAATTCTTTTTGTCCAGAGGCAAGCAAAAGTTAAAAGTGAAGGAGTTGGACATGTCGCCCAGAGAACTGGCTGGGAAGTTGGAGATAAGCGCTCCTGCCGTCGGGCACTCCGTCCCCCCCTCCCATGCCTGCGTCTGATCGTTGACTCTCGTACCGCCTGCACGCTTTCAGGCCCCTTCTCGTGGCAACGTGAAAAAAGGGAGGGAAATCAGCAAGATACGATTTTTTTGAAAAATTTCACTTTTTTTCATCCTTATATCGGAATTTCAGAACTCATTGAGACCAGTTGACAAACGAACCTGATTTCATATAATTGTATCTCGATTTCTTGGCAAAGAAATATCGGAACGAAAGGCAGGATCATGAAAAAGAAGCAGGCGCTAGAAATCCTTTCAAACAACCATGAGCTTCTGGAAGATTTCCAGATAAGCGCTTTATACCTTTTTGGGTCTGTGGTTCGGGATGAAGCCGGTCCTGGGAGCGATGTGGATATCCTGGTGGAATTCAAATCGGATTCTCACGTGGGTCTCTTCCATATGACCAGACTCCAAAAAACCCTTAATCGTCTTCTGAATTGCAATACGGATTTGGTGACACCGGATGCTCTGCATCCCATGCTAAAAGACAAAATTATGGGAGAGGCTATCCGTGCCGCATAGGGATTGGCAAATACGCATACATGATATATTGTCCGCTATTGAAAAAATCAGTACCTATGTCGAGGGAATGTCTTATGCAGATTTTGAATCGGATCGGAAGACAGTGGACGCGGTTATAAGAAACTTTATTGTCATCGGTGAAGCGGCTGTACATCTGCCGGAGGAGGTGTTTGAAAAACATCAGGAAGTACCTTGGTTTGAAATACGCGGAATGAGGAACTTTGTGATTCATGAGTACTTTGGAGTAAGCGATAAAATCCTTTGGGACACCATTCAGTCTGACCTGCCGACTCTCGTCCCTCTCCTCAAAAAGATATTAAATATCCATTAGTAATAGCAGGTTGGCATTCGTTAGCACTGCCAGCTATGGAGGTTCTTCTTCCCTCTTATCCTTTGTCCTTTGCTGATTAAGGGTTCGCGTAAAAGTCATCCGTAGACTAGGCCCACAGATCTTTAAGCGGGACACCCCTTTCCTTGATATAGTCCTCAAATTGCTGATACGTCTCCTGCTGCCACATGGCAGATCCGAAAACCTCATGCTTAAATGCCGTTACCCCGATACCCAGAAAGTGCTTATGATGGTGCCGCAGGATCTTGTTCCTCGAAAAGAACGTCTTGAGGACCTCTTTAGGCTGCCAGTAATACTTTCTCATCAGCGAAATATGCTCTTCCGTAATCTTGTTCAAGTCAGGCTCTTCCCGGGTAGGCATGAGCGCCTGGATCTGATCATATTTTGAATAATCATCGATTTTGATTCTTCCAAGCCGCTTCATCTCCTTATAGTATTCCGTGCCGGGATAGGGTGTCACAACATTCAGCCCAAGATGATCTACATAGGGCCGAAGAAAATTCATCAGGTCCTTCCTGTCCTGGGCTGTCTCCTCCCAGAGACCTATAATGAGTGTGGCCATCACCATAAAGCCATGCTGCTTCAGTATCTTCATGGCTTCCTCATTTTCCCTGCTCGTTATCCGCTTGTTGACACCGTCAAGGAGAGCCTGTCTGCTGTGTTCAATGCCTAACATAAATTGATAGACACCGGCCTCTCTGAAACCCTCCATCAGGTCCTGGTCTCTTATAATAAGATTTGACCGTGACTGGAGCCAGAAATTCTGCCCCGTCTTTCTGGCGATCATTTCCTTGATAAACCCTTCTGATTTTTCCCGTGTCAGATTAAAGATGTTATCTCCCACATAAAATATGTCCCGGTTATATTTTTCTTTCAGGAGTTCCAGCTCCTCTCCCATTTTCCCGGGACTCCTTGTCCGCCATTTGTTGCGCCAGAAAACAGCCTCCGAGCAAAAACTGCAGTCATATGAACAGCCACGCGCAAAATTGACCAGAAACGCCCGGTCCCCTTCAGAAGAAAGACCAATATATGGATGTTCCATATTATATAGATGATAGGCAGGCATGGGAAGGCTGTCCAGGTCTTCGATCAGGGGCCTTACTC
>JAFDJF010000571.1 GCA_019307645.1 Deltaproteobacteria bacterium | reverse complement strand
TGTCAATTATATAAATAAAGCGAAGCGATTCCTTACTTCGACATTCTACATTCGTTATTCGACATTCTGCGGTTCAAAATAGTCCCCGCATGGTAGCAAACCCGGGTACTGCAGCTCATTGAAAATCGTTAAGTTAATGACATTGACCCTACAGTTGTATGAAAAACATGGCAATATGGGGTTAAAGGCTATAAGTAAAAGAATTTTCGATGTTTTCAGTTCTTACCTCACCCTATGTGTCCGGCAGCCCTACTATGGGCTCGCGCAAAAATGTGAATTTATTTTTGCGCGAACCCTAATGGATAAGGATCAGTTCGCAAGCGGCAGCTCCAGCTTTACAGCCCTGGAAGGAACGAAATTTGATTTCTCAAGGAACTTCAACATATCCCAGTCATTCCAGTTGACCAGAGCGTAAATATATTCAACCTGGGCCTTCTTTACATTGGAGATGAACTGACTGATCAACTCCAATGCAACACCCTGCTTCTGATAGTCCGGATGAACTCCGATAGTATCAAGAGAAGCAGTAGCCTCTGGGATTCCGAACTCCCCCAGGTAGACATTTCCCATGATAAAGCCAACGACCTTTTTGTCATACACGGCTACCAGAGATGTAACCATTTGGTTTGACGCATCCAGGACTGCGTCACACTTGCGTTCATAATAGTCTGGGCGACGCTCACCCAACACCTTCTCATCGATCTCTACAATGGCACCCACGTCCTCTCTCTTCATAAGTCGTATGGTCAATTTGCTCGGATCAATCTTGGGCATTTGTACACCTCCTTGGGGCAGTTTTTAAAATAGTCAATTTTGCCTGCTTCGCTAAACCTGTGTGTGACTACTCAGGTTGTTACAAGAAAGATACCATTATCAGGCAACCTTTCTAGCACGTGTCCTTGAAGGAAAACTCAAAGGAACCCCTTCATAGGGCGTCCTTCTTTTGGTCCTTGTGGTTTGCGCCTCCCGCATCCCTTTCAGTATGTCGATAACCTCTTTCTGTCCCTGATAGAGTCTGCTCATTTCAATTGCCCCTCCGGCCAATTGGGCCAGCGCCTGAACAAAGCTGACATCCTCCAGAGTGAACTCCCACGGTTCTGAAGTATAGACTCTCAAAATTCCGATAAACTTGCTGCGCATTGCAATGGGAACAGACAGGATTGACGCAATTCCCTCTTTTTTTGCCTCCTCAGGATATTGAATTCTGGGATCATCGTTAACATCATAGATGGCTATCGGTCCATCCTCTAACGTTTGTGCAATGGACTGCATGGAACTTAAAGGGCCTTTATTGAGGTACTCATTACTCAGGCCATGGGAAGCCGCGACTTCCAGTTCATTGGTTTTTCGATTGATAAGAAACAGCGCGCATCCTTTGACATCCAAGGCTGTTTTGATACCTTCCACTGTCATCAGTACCACTTCTTCCGGATCTCTGGAATGGGAAATGGCTTTCGTAATTTTTATCAAAGTTTCATAGTTTATGATTTGTTTCTTCATGGCAAGCTCCTTTCTCCGGATTGTGAGGGCATAAAAAAATCATATGATTGATTCTTCCCAAAACCGATTTTTCGCTCCCCGCAGAACATTCATCTTTCTGAAGGGAGCAAGACATGCACAATTTGAGAAATTTTCCCATGAACCACCCGTGTCTCAACTGCTTTCGCCGAAGACAGAAAGATAGTATTTGCTGTAGACAAATGCCTCGTATTCTGTCGGACCTTCCAATAAAGGTTCCAGCCGTGTCTCAAGATCTTTCCTGCTCGGATCCTCTTTCCAGGCCAACCAGTCATCCATGCTCTGCCAAGTGCCGATAACCATGGTTTTTTGCGGATCATCGTGATCAATCAAGGTCTCACCGGAGATATATCCCTTCTGATTCATGGCCCGGGCACGGATTTTTCTGATGAGTGAAAAAACCTCCCTTGCGGTACCATTGCTTAGTTGCCTTCTCATAAGAACTTTAACCAACATGATAATCTCCTTTTCCCGAACTGACGAATTAGCGGCAGCGTTAGGCTACCTTTCGCTCGAGGAATACAACTTTCTCAACCGTTTCTCCTTCATGATAGATCACCCTTCCCATATCTGAAAATGAGAAGCTATAAAAAACATTATGGCCATTGTAGTCCAGCACCCTCAAATCATCTGTCTGGTTTAAATCTCCCATCACGACCTGAAAATGATTCCCATATTTGGCCTTAACCTTTTCCACGGGAAGTTCACAGGCAATGAATTTTTCTATCCCTTTAATCCTGAGTTTTGCCACGAACTTGGGATCTTCAAAGGAATCAAAACTGGTTAATATCAAAATCGGGCCTGTTCCTGTAAAAATGATTCCGGCTTTCATGGCATGACCTCCTTTCTCTCCGGACCACAACAGGCCAGGTAAGCAAGAATGCCCAAAACCTGTCGTAGATTCTAAGGAAACTGTTTTTCTTAATAAACCTAGGAATATAAGCCTGTTAGGAACGGTGGCGAATAAACCTCCAAAAGGGCGTAATGCTGCCCTTTTGGAGGCCTGGATATTGGCATTTTGAGAATACACCTTTTCATGGCCATCCTCCAGGGTCGTTGACTGGATGAGTTGAATAAGAATGTCTGCAGGTTCTAAAATTATTTTTGGAAGGTTTCTGCTGAATTTTTATATCTTATAATTATACGTTATAACATGAAATCGTGGTTGCAAGTATTTTGGTTTTTTTTTTTAAACAAGTTACATGTATCCCCCGGGAAAAACACAGCGGGTCACAGTAAATACTGTTTTGTAA
>JAFDJF010000570.1 GCA_019307645.1 Deltaproteobacteria bacterium | reverse complement strand
CCTTATACCTTTTGTACCGCTTTCTTATCCCAATTCCTTGTACAGGTTCGCCATTTCAATGGCAGCGATGGCGGCCTCAGAACCCTTGTTTCCGGACTTGGACCCGGCCCTTTCAATTGCCTGTTCCAGCGTGTCTGTAGTCAGAACGCCAAATGTGACCGGCACATTGCTTTCCAAAGCAACATTTGCAATTCCTTTTGAGACTTCCGCAGCCACGTAGTCAAAATGTGGCGTTGCCCCCCTGATAACCGCCCCGAGACATATCACGGCATCATACTGACCGCTTTCAGCCAGTTTCTTCGCAGCAAGAGGCGTTTCAAAGGCACCCGGCACCTTGACCAGAATGACCTGTTCTTCCGTAGCCCCATGTCGCTTAAGGGCGTCCATGGCCCCTTCAACAAGTCTGGAACAGATGAAATCGTTGAACCGGCTCGCGACTATTGCAAACCGAAGACCTTCAGCAAGCAATTGGCCTTCTAGAATTTTTTTGACCATAATTACCCCCTTGATTTACTGATTACCAGTTACATGTAATCGGCCTGTCTGCGAAACGCTAAGGGCTCGCGCAAAAATAAATTCACATTTTGGCATCTCATCTTCAGGTCACTCTTGACATATTATGAAGATCAAAAACCTTGAAATAGTCCACTATTACTGCACCTTTTGCTCTTCATAAATATGTAAATATTAACCCAAATCTGAGCGCCAAAATGTGAATTTATTTTTGCGCGAACCCTAAACTGTTACTCACAATTCATAAATCACAAACACCAACCTATTTTTCAAGACACTTCAAAAGGTGTCCCATCTTCTCAGACTTGCATTCCAGATACCTGCGGTTTTCCTCTCTTGGCTCGATCTCGATGGGCACTCTTCCCGTCACTTCCAGGCCATAACCTTCAAGCCCGATAATCTTCTTGGGATTATTGGTCATGATCCGCATCTTTCTTATTCCAAGAGAAACCAGGATCTGGGCTCCTACACCGTAGTCTCTTAAATCTGCATCAAAACCCAACTCTTCATTTGCCTCAACCGTATCCAGGCCCTGATCCTGAAGCGCATATGCCTTTAGCTTATTTGCAAGGCCAATCCCCCTGCCTTCCTGCTGGAGGTACAGAATTACACCCTGACCTTCCTCCTGGACCTTGGCCATCGCCTTTTTGAGCTGCTCGCCACAATCACACCGCAGGGAGCCAAAGACATCTCCGGTCAAACACCCGGAGTGCACGCGGACCATTACCTCTTTTTCCGGATCAATTTCACCCTTAATCAGGACCATGTGCTCATAGTCGTCCATGTCGTTCACGAAACAGACGGCCCTGAAATCGCCAAATTGAGTCGGCAATACAGTCTCTGCAGCCTCATGCACAAAAGACTCTGTTCGCATTCGGTATTTAATAATATCAGCTACTGTGGCAATTTTTAAACCATGTTGGTCAGCAAATAGTTCCAGGTCCGGCATCCTGGCCATGGTCCCATCGTCATTCATGATCTCACAGATAACACCTGCGGGCCTGAGCCCGGCAAGGTGGGCAAGGTCCACGGACCCTTCGGTCTGACCGGTCCTGAAAAGGACGCCTCCCCTTCTTGCCCTGAGGGGAAACACATGCCCCGGTTGAACAAGATCATCGGTCCGAGCATCCGCCTCTACGGCCGTCAAGACAGTGTGCGCCCTGTCAGCTGCAGAAATCCCTGTTGTCACTCCGTGCCGCGCCTCAATAGAGGTTGTAAAAGCTGTGTTAAAAGGAGAGCGATTGTCGTAAACCATTTGGGACAATTGTAGCTGGTCCACAATCTCCGGTGCCAGTGCCAGGCATATGAGGCCACGGCCGTATTTGGCCATAAAATTTATTGCTTCAGGGGTTACCTTTTCCGCAGCAATGGTAAGGTCCCCTTCGTTTTCCCTGTCTTCGTCATCCACAAGGATGATCATTTTTCCCTGTCTCAGGTCTTCTAAGACTTCTTCAATACTTGCAACAGACATTTTAATCACCAAACCCGTTTCTTATAAGCATTTCCAGATCAATCCCTGAATGCGGTTTTTCTTCCTGTTCTGAACTGTCTTTTAAAAATAACTTTTCCACATATTTTCCGATCAGATCCGTCTCTATGTTGACCCGATCTCCAACCTTTTTCTTCAAAAGGGTCGTTTCTTTCCCGGTCTGAACGATAATATTGACCTCAAAAAATTCTTTTGCACAGCGATTAATGGTCAAACTTATTCCGTCAACAGCAACAGATCCCTTTTCAATGGTATATCGTGAAAGTTGCGGATCGATCCCTATCCTTAAAACCCATGACCGCTGCTGCGACTCCTTCCTGAGTATTCTTCCGACCCCGTCCACGTGCCCCAGAACAAGGTGTCCGCCCAAACGATCTGAAAGCCGCAGCGCCCTCTCCAGATTCACTTCAGCACCCTGTCTTATGCTGCCCAGAGTGCTTCGGGAAAGGGTTTCACCGGAGACATCCATGCCGAAAGCTCCCTCAGACAGATCTGTTACCGTCAGGCACACACCGTCAACTGAAATGCTATCTCCTACCCGGCAGTCAGTGGCATCAAAAGACGGCGCAATGGTCACCTTCATATCGTCACTGATGCGACGGACGCTTTTAACTTTTCCGATGCCTTCTACTAGGCCTGTGAACATTTTTACCAACCTTGACGGTCTCGTAAAAAGTCCAATATCTGCGTTACGCTGCATCCTTCGTCACTGCGGCGTAAAGTAACTACGCCTCATTCCTCAGGATTTGCAAGCCTTGATCTTGAACATTT
>JAFDJF010000079.1 GCA_019307645.1 Deltaproteobacteria bacterium | reverse complement strand
CTAACCTTTGAACTTTAAACCGAGCACTTTAGGTATCTAAAAATTGGCTCAATGGGCAATTCATTGTTTCCGAGTCCCTTGCTGCAAAACCGGTTTCCAATCATGATTAGCGCCTGTCTCGTTGGGGTTCACTGCAGATATGACGGCGGGCACGCCACTTGTCGTGATTTGGTGGATTTTTTTGCCTCTGCTCCTTTTGTCCCTTTCTGTCCGGAACAACTGGGAGGGCTTCCCACCCCCAGACCTCCTGCGATTATAAAGAGCGGTGACGGTCATGATATTTTGTCAGGACAGGCAAAAATAATAAATGCCACAGGGGAGGATGTGACAGATGCTTTCAGAAAGGGATCTGAAGAGGCGTATGCTCTGGCACGGCTGACAGGAAGTTCTCTTGCGATCCTGAAAAGCAGGAGCCCCTCATGTGGTCTAAAGACGCCTCATTGCGAAAATGCATCGGGTATAGGGATCGGTGTAACAGCCGCATTTTTTCAGTCACATGGTATAAAAGTTTTTGAACTGGATAGCGATGATCCTTTTCCGTGCAAGGAGTTTATTGAGCTTTTGGACGAAGTTTGTTAGTTAATAAAAGGAATATCTCATGTTTGGTCTTGGCCCTACTGAATTGATAATTATCGCAGTCATTATTCTCCTTATTTTTGGAGCTAAAAGAATCCCTGAAATCGGAAAAGGCCTGGGTGGGGCGATAAGGGAATTTCGGAATATCAAAAAAGAGGTGGGGTCGAACGAGGTGGCGGGAGAAGATCAGGACGACAAAAAAGTTCTTAAAGAAAATGATGCGCCAAAGTCTTTGGAGGCCAAATTAGGTGAAAAAGTTCTGGAGCAGTTGCCGGGGGTGAAAAAGGTCATGGATGTCAAAAAGAAGGTGGAGAACGTAAAAAAGCTGATTGAGTAGTGTCTGAACGAAAAGTCCGTTCAGACACAATTTTGAATGTTTAATTTTAAATGTTGAATTGAGAAAAGGAACAACTTCAATTATTATTAGGTGTTATGCTAAAACCTGACGGCTGATAGCTAAAGGCTTCCACCCTTAACGTTGAATGACGCTTACTTTATAGCCTTTCTTCTGCACGCTTTTTGAAAGTTCTGAAGTCTCTTCCTTTGTCCCGAATGCCCCGATCAATAGCGCGGTCCGGTCATCGTTCCTCCCGTCCGGGACCCTGTAAGCCAGATACCCTTTTGATCGAAGACCCTCCTCCATTTCTTTTAGTTCTTTATCAGAAGAGGAGCCCTCAATCCGGACGGCAAAGGGCATTTTAACCGCAAACGCATGGGGATATTCACGTTTTTTCAATTCGAGAGCACCCCTTTCTGCTTCATCACGAGTCTGGTAAAATCCGATGAAAACACGGTACCAGTCTCCTTTGCCTGGGATGTGGACATGGGAAGTAAATCCGATATCTCCTTTGTTTCTGGATCTTACCGCCGCACGGATAGCGTCTTCCTTTTGGACAAATGAGCTGATTTGAATGGTATATGGATAGCGCCCTCGTTTTTTTGGGTGAGTATCCTTTCGGCCTGAAAGCGGAGCCCTCCCTTTGTCATTTGTCTGCAGGATCGAATCTTTTTGAGTCGTTGCTGTCTCTTCAGATTTACCGGGCTCGGGGTGCTTCATGGTTGAAGTGGCCGGTGAATCAGCCTCAGGACTAATTGCCGGGGTCTTATTAACCAATTCCACCGGTTTGCCACCTGCTCCATTTATCCGCCTTACGTGCATGCGCAAATCCACTTCTTTCATTTCTTCAAGCTGAACTCGGGCCTGAGCCAGATCTGTTTCCAATTTTTTCATTAGTTCAGTATCGGTGGTTATTTTGCCGGACTGTTTTCGCTTAATTGTCCGGAGTTTGTTAATATCTGCATTCTGACGGGAAATTTCGGACTGTAAACGGGTAATATTTTCCAGCATGGCAAGGTGTAATTGTGCGCTCTCTTTTTCCTCAGGGGACAGTGGAAGTGTGAGATAGATTTTTAACCAGTGAAGTGCGGTGCGGGTGTCGGGTTCCGAATTGGACGGATGAAGGTTTAGCAATGCGGCTTTACGAACTGCGTTTTGATAATAACTTGTGGAAGAATAGCGTTCGGCCACGATTGCATATTCCTCCGCCGCCTGGTGATATTCTTTCGAGTCCTCCAGGGCAGCAGCACGGCGCATGTGGTCCTGAGCCTGCATTTCGGAGTTGGAATAGATCAATGGGACTGAACAGCCCACAGAGAAAAAACACAAAACCGAGGCTATGAAATTGCGGTAATCCATAAGAAATTCTTAAAGATCAAAAATTGTTTTTTAATAATATCAGTATAAAGAAATTGAACCTGTGTGTCAAATTCGCCTTATAGTTGCACAGGGTCACGTCATTTAACTGCCAGGAATGTTTTGGTCATTTGATATTTGAATTTTGATATTGTTTCGTGTTTCGCTATTCGAATTTCGGATTTTGAGGTTCCAGGAGTCTCCAAATATTAGAAACCTATCCCGAATTTGACGTTTGCCTGGAACAGAAATAGAAAAGATTGAATTCGATACTGTTTGTGATAATATATGGTAACGCAGGTTCAAGGTTTGCTCCACAAATATAGACGCAGGGTTCGCCTTGAACTCTGAAAAGACCATAACGGTCACATTTGAAGTCAAAAATGGTGATGAACGTTTCAGGATGTTTATAACGGATTTTATTTCCTGGAATTGAGAAGCCTGAATTCCATGCAGGAACTTATGAGGTAATCAAAGCCATGCGAAAAATAAACTTTCAGCTGCCTTTCATGTGGTTCATATTTCTCTGTCTTCCAACCCATTCTGCTTGTGATCTGGTTGATCATACCCGTCTCAGAGATCTGATGGTAAAAGAACAGATCATTGCCAGAGGGATAAAAAATCCCGGGGTGATAAAGGCAATGGAAAGGGTGCCCAGACACCTTTTTGTGCCATCAAAATACAGGGCCTTTTCCTATGGGGATTATCCGCTATCCATTGGGGAAGGCCAGACGATTTCTCAACCCTATATCGTAGCTTTCATGACAGAGGCGCTTGAGCTTACGAGCGATGATAAAGTTCTTGAAATCGGCACCGGTTCCGGGTACCAGGCCGCCATCCTGGCCGAACTGGTCAAAAAGGTCTATACCATTGAGATTATCCCGGGACTTGCAAAGCGTGCACAGAAGATATTGGGAGAACTGGAATATAAAAATATTCGACTGAAAATCGGGGATGGGTATAAGGGCTGGCCCGAGGAAGCGCCCTTTGATGCCATAATTGTGACCTGTGCACCCGATAAGATCCCAGAGGCGCTGGTCGAGCAGTTAAGGGAGGGGGGTCGGTTGATTATTCCTGTAGGAAGGGAAGGGGGAGTTCAAAAACTGGTGAAGGCTACAAAAAAAGCGGGCAGAGTTGAGACTCAGGCAGTGATGGATGTACGATTTGTTCCGATGGTCGAGGATGATTCTTTACGTTAGGCTTACGATTATGGATGAAAAATATATTTTTCAGAATGAGATAACCCGGAGACGCTTTTTTCTGATGACTGCTGGATTGGCAGTTGCCTCAATGTTCCCATCGTGCGGCAGTGCAGAATTAAAAAAATCACGGCTTCAAACCGTTCAGAAATCACCAAACTATAAAAATGGGGTGTTTGCAAACCCGGTTCCAACTTCAATCTACACCGAGTCAAATATCTGGGATGTTACCTGGCGTTGGATGACAAAGAGAAATCGTACCCTTGAACCCACTCAAGAACTTGATTTCAAATCAGATGTAGTTTGTCATCCTCTACTTTCCAATAATGGACTTCGGGCAATTTGGATTGGACATTCAACGGTATTGATAGAGATTGATGGGAAACGATTTCTTACAGATCCCATGTGGAGCAAACGGGCCACACCTGTTAGACCTTTTGGACCTGTTAGATTCTTTGACGCGCCTCTGATGCTGGAGCAGATACCCGAAATCGATGGGGTCATCATTTCTCATGATCATTTTGATCACCTGGATTGCGCAACCATTATAAAGCTGGGGAAAACAGGGGTAATGTTTTATGTTCCTCTTGGAGTGGGTCACCTTCTCGAGTCGTGGGGAATTTCAAACGGGCAAATAAGAGAATTGGATTGGTGGGATCAAGTTTCCGTTGGAAAGAATCATACACTCATCGCTACGCCGGCACGGCATTTTTCCGGCCGGGGCCTATTCAACAGGAACAGCACCTTATGGTGCTCATGGGTGATAAAAGGTAGAGAACATAACGTATTTTTCGGCGGTGACGGCGGGATGTGGCCGGGATTCAAGACTATTGGAGATAAACATGGACCGTTCGATATCTCCTTTCTTCAGATCGGCGCGTATAATTCCGATTGGAAAAACATTCACATGTTCCCGGAGGAGGCCGTTAAAGCCCACCTTTACTTGAAGGGAGGCGTGCTGCTTCCAATCCATTGGGGAACCTTTAACCTGGCGTTTCATTCGTGGACCGAACCGGTAGAAAGGTTATTAACCTCGGCACACGAAAGCAATATTAAATTATCCCTTCCCAGACCAGGACAACTAATTGACTTACGGGATATTTCCATAAACTCATATTGGTGGAAATCCAGAGCATAACGGGAGCAACAGTTGCTTTTACGCGACCCTTTAGAGTAGAGAGGAGACCGATAGTGGCTGAAAAAATTATCCCTGAGCGGATTGTGTCTATTGCTAAAAAAATAAATGTCTACACTGAAGACCTTTCAACAGATGATCTGCTTAATGCAGCCTTGGATAAAATAGAGGAATTGGTAACTCAGTCTGGATGGAGATATAGAAAAGAGAATCAGGAGTTTATCAGGTTTTACAAAGATTGTATGGAAGAGATAGAGCAACTGCGTGAATATCAAGACACATTTATTTGAAATAAAGGAGAAATGAATGAAAAAACTGTTTTTGTTGGCCACCGTTTGGAGCGTATTTTTTGGATTTGCAGGGAATGGGCTGGCGGAGCCTTATAAGAGTAAGGAATTCCCACCAAACAATGTTCTCTCTGATTATTTTAAAATTAAAAATTTTACGGTGATTGGGAAAACAAAAATCAGTGAAGATTCTTATAAAGTATATTTTAAAATTAAAACAGGCCCCGAGCTTTATACAGGCTCTCCAATTCTGTGTTGTGGCACAATAAGAAAACTTGATACAGATATCTGGATTGGCGATCAAGTGATTATCGGAACGAACGCCGGAATACTTCAGAAATAGGGAGCATCTGTTTAAATTGCAGGAGTTATGAATCAGCGTATGTGGTCAGGTCGGATTTTATTGAAGTATTGTCTTATACAATTGCCGGGTATTGCAGTTGTATTCTTGTTACTAATGCTGGTACGACAATGGGTAGCCATCCCCCCATGGTTAACGTGGGGCTTAATTGGATTATGGGTAGCAAAGGATGTCATCTTTTATCCTTTTGTTTGGCGCGCCTATGATTGGGGCAATCCGAAAGACAGAAACCCGATGATTGGTCTGTGCGGCATCACAAAAGATCGATTAAATCCTTCCGGATATATTTCAGTCCGAGGAGAGCTTTGGAAAGCCAGGGTGATCGAAGAGGGACGTACCATTGAAAAGGGAGAAAATGTACTTGTCCAGGGAGCCAAGGGGTTAACACTACTTGTTGGGCATGAGACTGAAGGGAAGGGTTTCTAAATGTTTTCCAGATAGACTAAATCTTTTGTCTGCGAGTTTTTTGTGCCGATGGCGAGGATCTCGGTTTTTGTGCCCGCCACCGGTCTCCAGTAGGCCCTTCCCCTGTAAGCAAATTCGCATTCAAATGTTGGTGTGGCTCCTTTTTTTGAAAAAATTTTTCTTTTTACTGTCAGCTTACTGCTGTCCACATTCATATTATGGATAAGTTCTTCTGCCCGAAGCTGGAGATCACTTCCAAGGTTCAGGAACCCCTCAACAGCTCGTTGTTGAATCTCAATGTTCTTGTACAGAGTTTTAAACCTCTTTACAGTACTAGTAATCTGTTTGCGTTGCTTCTTGACAGGGACTTTTCGGGTGGCTTCTATCCTTTCCAGTTCCTCCTTAAAATGAACAACTTCAAGTTCGAGATCTTCTTTGGTAGAAACACTTTCATGAAGTTTTTTTTCAAGCTGTTCCATCTCTGTCAGGGCTTCGTCTTCGGTTTCACGCACCCTGTCACCGGCCAAATCTAAATCATTTTTAAGCCGTGCTATTTCCTGGTGATAATTTTTTTCTCTTCCAGAAATATCCTGTAATCTCTGCTGGGCAATCATCAATCTTTCGTTGGCGGCTTCCAAGGCCTGCTGATTGCTGATTTTAATGTGTTGTGCTTCCCTGGCGGTTTTACGGTAGGCGTGGTAGAGCAGGAATGAAAAAACGATAATATAAAAGGCAAGGATACCGTTCGCCAGCAGTGTTTCCTTGGGGATTTTCACAGTCAGGCCAAACCGAATGCCCTCCTGCATAATCTTCCAGTTGTTTTCTGCCACCCGAAGCATATTTGTGGGAGTACTTTCGGGTTTTTCCGGGGGAGAAGTATTAGCGTCAAACACATAGGGATAGCCCTGACCGAAAGATGGGTAAAGCCACCTGCCGGTTCCGGTTTTGACCACGATTCGGACCAGAAACCCCCACTTCAGGATTTGCTTGGAGGCGAGATAGCCGTCAATTTTCTTCTTTATCTCTTCTTCAATACGTATGCGACCTTCCATGAGTGGTTTTGAATCGGAGATAAACACCTTTGGTAACTCGGCAGTCCATTTTTTCTGAAAAAATATCTCCAGCCCCTGGAGGGTTGAAAGATATAACCCCGGAGGCAAAAGGATGCATAATAATAGTGTGCGGAAAGAAAGAAATTTCAACTGTCAATCTCCGAATCCGATGTCTTTTGAAATCATTATATTATACCCCAATTGAGCGAAAAGCAAAATTGGGGAGGGTGTCAGGTGTCAGGTGTCTGAGAAATGGCGTTTCGGATTTTCTGGATCATTGGCCCGTCTTTTCTCCAGAGCATGCAGCTTTCGATAACATAATCCAGTTCCGGGAGTTCCTCCGGTGTGTCAGGGAGTTCAGGGGGGTGCTGCAGTTTTTGGGTCCAATACCCGTGCAGGGCAGCTTTGCCCATTGCTATGATGAGTTGAACCATATGTGCGCATCCCTTGACTCCGCCAAGGCGTTCAAGCACCCTGTCTCCGTATCCGTGGGTGATGGTCAGGCCGATGATTTCCTTTACGGTATCCTGTGTGGCCGGGCATTCATCGTGCGGCACGAAAGGCATTTCCGCCTCGGCATCCAGAATTGAAAGAGGCCAGCCGCCAAAAAGCAGTCGTACGCATATTCGGTGTACCTTACCGGGTGGACTAAGACTGCCGTCCAGTTGGTATCTTTGTACAAACCTGTCATCCTTGAGCCAGCCTTCTACGATTAACTGGTCGTTTTCAATGGCATATGAACTGAACTCCAACCGTCGTTCGTGAATCGGGGGTTTATGGATGAGGTTTTTTAGTTTTTTCATATTGGTATCCATTAGTATGCCCTTGCATATAGATTGGTATCACATTAATATTGATGGTCTAGTAAAAAGTCAATATTTAGACGATTTCGTAAAAAGTCGTCACTCCGGTGAAAATTGGAGTCCAGACAAGCTGGAACTGTCTGATATAACTGGATTCCGGCCTCCGCCGGAATGACGAAGGAGGGTGTTTCCCGACTTTTTACGGAATCGTCAATATTGACTATTCAACCATTTGACAGGTTTATAATAAGTGATTTATTACATTTAATAAGGTTTGGAAAGCATGAAGGGGTGCCGGGTAATCGTGGTAGGTGGGGGTGCGGCCGGGTTAATGGCTGCCGGACAAGCGGCGCGCCTGGGTGCTGAAACGCTTCTACTTGAAAAAATGGATCGTCCCGGACGCAAGCTGCGTATTACCGGCAAGGGGCGCTGCAACTTGACTAACATAGCGGACCTGTCCGATGCTATTGCGCACTTAGGACCAAAAGGACGTTTTCTTCGACAGGCCTTTTC
>JAFDJF010000569.1 GCA_019307645.1 Deltaproteobacteria bacterium | reverse complement strand
ATTGGACTGAACTCATCATTAAAACATGAAGACGAATAAGGGGCGGAGTTGTGTTTTTTGACTTTTTGTCCGGGATGTTTTTGAGAGGTGGGAATGGACGTGTGGAATAATCTGTTTTATATCTGTTGCGGGTTATTGGGTTATGCTATGATGCTAATTGTAATCTTTAGTTTTTTTAGAGGGTTGTTGACTGAATGATCATACCAGCAACCTTTACTCTCAAGAAAATGCATGATTAATTTGGTAACCTTTATTATTTTTGTTTTTAATTTGATGTATCATAACTCAGCTTCTTCATGAAATGAGGTTCTTCTCCTTATTTAGCTATTCTACAACCGTTATCCATTCCGTTCACGTCTTCGGGCTGACGTGTTTTAACCACATATTATTTTTTCTATCAGTAAACCAAAACTTCTTATCGGTTTTCCCTATATAAATCCCAGCAACTATCGGAATTTCCAGTTTGACATATCGGTTTAGTGCCAATACTGTTTCTCGCACTATTAAGTCTGCCGCGAACTGGTGGAAGATTTGGCGAACAAACTCAACAACAGGAGGATATGAATCGATGACGCCAAAGAACATTCTTGCCACGCGCTGGGGGCTCATCAGCGTGGGGGCTTTCATTGGGGTCTTTGGCGCGCTTTTGCAGAAGTGGGGTAATCCTGGAAACATGGGCGTCTGCGTAGCCTGCTTTGAAAGAGACATTTCCGGGGCCATCGGGCTCCATCGGGCGGCAGTTGTTCAATATATGAGACCGGAGATTATCGGGTTTGTCTTTGGATCACTGATTGCAGCCTATCTCTTCAAAGAGTTTCGATCCAGAACAGGTTCCGCACCTATCGTAAGATTTGTGCTGGGCGCCTTTGCCATGATCGGCGCCTTGGTATTCCTGGGTTGCCCGTGGCGTGCCTGTTTACGGCTGGCAGCAGGTGATGGTAACGCAATTTTTGGCCTGCTCGGGCTTATTGGCGGCATTTGGATTGGGACCCTCTTTCTAAAGGGCGGCTATAACCTGGGCCGAAGCCAAAGCACCCACACATCAGCGGGCTGGCTGCTGTTCCTGACAATGCTGGGGTTTCTTGTTCTGATGCTCATCTTCCCGCAGGTTGGAGGAGAGGCAAAAAGCGGTATATTATTTTACAGTACCAAAGGTCCCGGTTTTATGCATGCGCCTCTGATTGTTTCCCTGTTAGTGGGACTTGCCATAGGGTTTCTTGCACAACGAAGCAGATTCTGCACCATGGGTGCCTTCCGGGACCTTGTCCTGTTTCGACAGACGCATCTACTCTCAGGGCTAATTGCCCTTGTGGCAGCCGCATTCATAACAAACCTGATCGTGGGGCAGTTCCATCCCGGTTTTGGAAAACAGCCGGTAGCCCACACCATGACCGTGTGGAACTTCGGTGGCATGGTGCTGGCTGGTCTGGCCTTTGCCCTGGCAGGTGGATGCCCGGGACGTCAGCTTTTCCTGGCAGGAGAGGGCGATGGAGACGCGGCAGTCTTTGTCTTTGGCATGATTGTAGGCGCTGCATTTGCCCACAACTTCGGCCTGGCGAGTTCCCCAAAAGGAGTCGGCCCCCACGGGATTGCATCGGTGATAATAGGAATTCTTGTCTGCCTTTTTATCGGTTTCACTATGCGAAAAAGGCTTTCTTAAAGGAGGGTATAAAATGGGTACCACGGTTGATGCACGAGGGCTCTCATGTCCCCAGCCGGTCCTGATGACCATGGATGAAATGAAAAAGGTTGATAAGGGTGAAATTGTCATTCTGGTTGACACTGACACCTCAAAGGAGAACGTAAGCAGGTCTGCTGAAAGCCAGGGATGGCAGGTAAAAGACATTCATGAAGAAGATTCCGGATACAAGATTACAATCGCGAGGGATTAACCTTGGGCCTACTGGGCTTTTTAAAGAAAAAACGAGAACTACTCAAAAACAAGGATTTCGGTGATCAGGACAGAGGCATCCTGGTTTTTGATAACACCAGTGAAGTGATCCGTGCGGAAAGAAGTCTTAAGGCGGAGGGATGGAAGATACGGGTTATGGGACCGCCACCTGAGATTCGGAGCGGCTGTGACCTGGTGATTGAGTTCCCTATTATTGAACAACTGAACATCATCAGAACTCTCCGGGAGTCCGGGGTAATGCCCATAAAGACTGTCCCGGTTAAGAGTCCCCTGCTTCAGCCCGTGGATCTTTTCCATAACAAAGACTTTGGCAGATACCTGATGATTCGAGCAGCCAATATGAAACTGACAATCGACAAGGAAACCATGACGATCGTAAACATTTCAGGGGGAGGCTGTCCGGACGTACCGTATCTCGCCAAAGAGATGGTGGGGAGGTCTCTGGAAAAGGCCCCAAAGCCGCGCGAAATCGGGCATACCCTCTGCGGCTACGCGCTGCAGTTGGCCTACGAGGAGACCATGCGTAAATGTTCGCTGTAGTTGGTACTGTTCCGGATCAGGAGTTCCCACTGTTGACTGGTGAGGTGACGCTGGTAGATGATGAGATCTGCATCCAGGAGAAACGAGTTTCAGTAACCCGCGGAACCCCAGCCCTTTTGGCGGCAGCCATCAAGACAGCAGAGGTGCTGGGCCAAGAGGCTCCTTTTTGTTATTTAGTGGGTGATATTGGCTTAGGAGATGGCAGCAGGCGCCTTTATGAGCACTTGAGCACCCATCTGCATGAGGCTCATTTTACCGCGTTAACGTTTCATTACCTTCAGCCGGACGTTGACTGGCACAACCGGGTCATGTTTGCCATTGAAGATA
>JAFDJF010000568.1 GCA_019307645.1 Deltaproteobacteria bacterium | reverse complement strand
CCCTCTGGTTCGGATGCACCTGCCAGATCGTCTTCAACGATCTCTCCCAATCTGAGTCGAATTTCATCGAGTATTTCTTTCATCCGAAGAGTCTCTCCGCCGACCTTGATAGACTCATCCGACCTCACAATCATGTCGATACTCTTTTCAACACCATATGGCGCCTTTCGTGCTTCCATCATAGCCGTCAAGCCTTCGTCAGTCCTCTCTTGAAGCTTATTGTAGTCTATGACTTTTTCAGGGGGGACGGCTATCTTCCTTTGCGGCGCAGGTGTCAATGCAGACTGAGGTGATTTTTCGGGGGCTTTTGCTTCTCTAAGGGCAAACCAAACGCCAACCCCGATGAAAAAAACGCAAAGACCGACCAGCGGCACATATCTACCCCTATTTGAGAACTTCACGCTTGGTGAAGTTTCCTGAGCCATGCTGAACTCTCCTTGGTACAGGCCTGAAGACACGGCAGGTAGTTACAGGATTACAGGATTACTGTCAATAATCATTTACGCCAGAAGTGGTTTCAAAACCCCACTTTGCGCCCCACGGCTGTGTTGTCCCGTCTTTTGAGCAGGACGCCTTGCCTTGAAACACGATCTGAGATTTTGAAACCACGTCTAAGCAAACGCTTTCAGGGCCATGTTAATGTGTGAGATTGCCTCGTTTGATGCCGCTTCTCTACAGGTCCCCAATCCTCCATCAAAGAGGCGTTCATCCTTTAGAGAATTCACCCCCATCTTACCGAACACCGGAAATGTTTGAGGTCCCACCTCCTCCGGATAAAAGAGACTGTGCCATGCTACCAATCGGCCTGCCACAAGCTTGTTAGTGAGTTTAATGATGTGGTATAGGGGCAAGGTGGCAAATAATTTAATGAACAGGCATTGTTGGTCGTGTGACCTTCTAAGGGTGTTCAACAAAGGGGGGTCTTCCTTGTGGTCTTCAACTAAATGGTCCAAATAGAAGCCAAATAGGGAGTATTTGGTGCGTTCATCAAGCTGAATGAAATGTGCAAGGTTAATCTGCCGGGGGGTCATGTTTAATGGTCGCAGGAGAATCATATCGATTAATGTCTCAATCTCCCTATGGGTTGCCGTAGCGACCGAGCCCCCTTCGCCCCAGGTCGATGTATAATACTCAATTAGTTCATGGAAGATACGATCGATTACCGTATGAGTTATAATCCCAGCCGCAAATGCCATCTTCAACCGCCAAACACGAGGATTGGCCTCAACAGACCTGAAAAGGCTTACAGCTTGTTGATCATTTTTGGCTGTTTCTTCTTTGTGAAAGGCTCGGGAGAGCCAAACGTATTTTTCGGGATTTAGACGCAACGGGTACACGTCGTAAAAAAGAGCATCAGGGATGATTGAGCCCAGATAATAGGCCCCTATATTCCTTTCGATCAATTGGGCCAACAGTGTCTGCCCGTTCCTCCTCAGTTGCTTGACCACGTCTTGGGCGATCAGAATGTGGGTTAGCTCTTTCGCCATGGTCCTGTTCAGTCGAGGTCCAACCTTGTGGAAGAGAGTATTACGTGGTTTCAGAGATGTAGCCGACACGCTCAGAGTGAGTTGCGGGTTCCGAGTTCCGGGTTGTAGGGCCATCGTGATACAACTCGTAACTCGTAACGGGCAACTCGAAACAGGTTTAACGACTGTGGTGGAAGACTAACATGAAAACATACGCTGCACCAAGGAGAAAAAAGGCGATATTTGCCTGGTGCATGTATGATTGGGCCAATTCCGCGTTTGCTACCACTATCCTGGCAGCTATCCTCCCGGTCTATTTTGCGTCCCTTGTGCCTGAAGAAGGAATTATCGTCCCGTGCGGTCCATTGAGCTTCAGAACCACAGCAAGTGCGCTGTGGGCGTATGGGATCTCTTTTTCACTCTTATTGACTGCTCTTACTGCCCCTATCCTTGGGGGTTTGGCTGATTTCTCAAGTTCCAAGAAGAAATTCCTCCTGGCTTTTACATACGCTGGCGCAACGCTTACCTCGCTTTTGTATTTTGTCGGGGATGGGGACTACTGGCTCTGTCTTGCGCTTTTTGTCGCAGCAAACATAGGGTTTGCGGGAAGCATGACCTTTTATAATGCTTTCCTACCCGCAGTGGCGGGTGAAGACGAAATGGATTCGGTGTCGGGGAAGGGGTATGCCTTTGGTTACGTAGGCGGAGGCCTTCTGCTGGCCCTGCACGTGCTGATGATCACCTATCATGAGAGTTTTGGAATACCAGACAAATCAATGAGTATCCGGATCAGCCTTGCCTCTGTGGGGCTTTGGTGGGGCCTCTTTGCAATCCCGCTTTTTGTGGGGGTTCCTGAAGCCAGGCGTTTACGGAGCAAACCAGAGGGTTTTTCTTATTTTACGTACGGTTTAAATAGGTTTCTCAAAACGCTAAGGTCATTCAGGCGCTATCCAGATCTGTTGTGGTTTCTGGCTGCTTTCCTTGTCTACAACGATGGCATTCAAACCGTCATCGCCATGGCAGCGATTTTTGGCAAGACCGCCTTAGGTCTTGACACAGGGACGCTCATCGGCACTCTTCTGATGACGCAGTTCGTCGCCTGGCCTGGCGCACTGGTATTTGCGAGGCTGGCTCAACGCATCGGATCCAAGGCTGCTATCATGATTACATTGCTGCTGTGGATTGTCATTGTTACATACGCCTATTTTCTGAAGTCGGCTCTTGAATTCTGGATACTTGGAGGGCTGGTGGGTCTTGTACTGGGCGGAAGCCAAGCCATCAGCAGATCGCTATACGCGCGGTTGATTCCCAGGGC
>JAFDJF010000567.1 GCA_019307645.1 Deltaproteobacteria bacterium | reverse complement strand
TCATTTCATATTGGAACCGTTTAAGACAGAAAAACCTTTTTTAAGCGGGCTTGATGTGGAAGGGGCTGTTGCTGCGGATCTGAAGTTCACAGGGACAGGAGCCAAGTGGACGGCTAAAGGTTTCTTCAGGTGGTATAAGGGGGCGCTTTTATCCGCAGACCATGGTATGTCTCTCAAAGGAATTGATCTCTCCCTTCCCCTCTGGTACCGAAACCGCATGGGAAAAAACCCCTTGGAAAGGCTCAAAGGGGCATTGTCCATCCGGTCCATGAACCTTCCTTTCCTTCCTGAGCAGGGACTGGACCTTTCGTTGAATGCAGGTCCGAACCTTTTAACTATACCCTCTCCTACCATCCTGAAGGTCCCCGGAGGAAAAATCCGGGTTGGCCCGGTAGCGATCAAGGGACTGACCTGGACCTCGCCATCTGTCAATACAAGTCTCACCATCGACTCCGTCAAAATTGCTCCTCTCCTGGCCGGGGTCTGGAGCCGTCCGGTGCGGGGGACCATTAACGGAAAGCTGGACCCCATAGATTTTATAAGGGGTAACTTGAAAACTGCTGGCGAGATAAGAGCAAAAGTCTTTGATGGGGATGTCATCTTCTCTGATCTGGGTGCATCCGGTTTGTTTGCCGGCACCCCGGTCTTTAAAGTAAACGCCCGGTGGAAAAATTTAAGCTTCTCTGAACTTACCGCCGGAACATCTTTTGGCAGGATTGAAGGGGTTTTGAATGGATATGCAAAAAACTTAGAAATAGCACACGGCCAGCCCCAGAAATTTGACCTTTTATTGGAGACAGTGGAGAGGGATGGAACCCCTCAAAGGATCAGTGTAAAGGCCGTGGACAATATTGCCCAGATCGGGGGGGGGCAAAGCCCTTTTATTGGTATCGCCGGGTTATTCAGCTCCCTTTTCAAGGAGTTTCCATATAAAAAAATAGGTGTCCATGCGACCCTGGAAAACGATGTTTTCAGAATGAGCGGCACCATTAAGGAAGGAGGAAGGGAGTATTTTGTGAAACGGGGTTTATTCTCAGGCGTGGATGTGGTAAATCAAAACCCGGATAATCGTGTCAGTTTCAAGGATATGGTAAAGAGAATCAAACGTGTGACAGCGTCAGGAAGCGGGCCAGTAATCAAATAGAGGCCATCAACAAAGGAGGGTGATATGAAAACATATGGAAAGGTTTTGTGGATGACAGCGTCGTTTTTTACATTGTTGATATTTGCCTGTGTTACCATCAATATTTACTTCCCTGCTGAAAAGGTTGAATCTGTTGCAGCAGAGATTGTGGATGAGATCAGGGGCCAGAAGCCCAGCGGAAAGGATAGTCACCTTCTAAAAGGAACGTTCCTGGCTTTTATGTGCCCCTCTGCCTGGGCCGACCAGGCCCTGACGGTTTCCAACCCGACAATCCGGGCTCTGAAGCAGAGGATGAAAACCCGGTATGTTCAAATGAAGCCTTATTATAAGAAAGGGGTGCTCAAAGAGGGGGGTAACGGTCTTGTTTCCATAGGGAATATGGCAGGGCTGGGGCTGAAGCAAAAAAGAGACTTGAAGAACCTTGTGAGTGCCGAGAATGGAGACAGGAAAAAACTATATGGTGAGATCGCCAAAGCCCTGAAGATTGACTCCAGCCAGGTGAATAGAGTAGCAGAGATCTTTGCCAAGGAATGGCAGAAGCCGGTGCGATAGGGTTCGCGATGCTGGATGCTGGATACTTGATGCTGGATAACGGCTTGGCACCCGCATTGGTGCAGGACATCAGAGGAGAACACGCTAATGGTAAAAGCTGACGGAAGGGTCTTTGAATGGGAAAGCCCCGATAATATCAGGACCGACTTTCTTGAGACCTTTGAGTTTGACAGCCCAAATCAATACATAAAAACGGAAACAAATGAATTTATTGCCTCCTGCCCATTCAGTGGTTTACCGGATATAGGTCGTTTGATTATCGAGTATTACCCCGATGGGGGGAAATGCATAGAGTTAAAGTCCCTTAAATACTATATTGTCAGCTTTCGAAATGTGGGATTGTTTCAAGAAGGCGTGACAAAAAGGATTTATCATGACCTGAAGGATAAGCTTTTAACAGATCGTCTAAAGGTTACAACCGTATACAACACACGCGGGGGTTTTGATACAACTTGCTGTGAGGGGGAACTGTAACTGAGAACCTGTTTCAGGCAAAACAGATGCCAGAGAAAGAGACCCTTGACCTAAAGGCTATGGCCCTGCTTACCGTGCTCTGTATGTTGTGGGGTTTTAACGGGATAGCCATAAAGGTCAGCAACGCCGGTATAGACCCTATTTTTTGTGCCGGCATCCGGTCTGTAATCGCGGTATTGGGACTGGCTGTCTGGATGAAGGTGAACAGGATGCGCCTTTTCCCGGGAAAGGTGCTGGACGGCCTGGTTGTGGGTATACTGTTCGGGGTAGAATTTGCACTCCTGTTCTCCTCGCTACTTTATACAACGGTTTCTTCGGCATGGATTCTTCTCTATAGCACGCCTTTTTTCCATACCCTGGGGGCTCATTATTTCCTGCGGGGAGACCGGATTACCATTTATAAGGGAATCGGGCTGATCCTGGCATTTGCGGGCATTGTTATCCTCCTGAGCAAGAACCTGGGTGGTCCATCGTCAATCCAATGGGCTGGTGATATGTGCGCTCTCGGAGCAGCCGTTCTTTGGGCAGCTACCACTATCTAGTGCCTGACCGAAAAGTAGAAAACGTTTAATTTCAATCAGTTAGCGCATATTTCATCGACGAAAAAGTTTTGTTTT
>JAFDJF010000566.1 GCA_019307645.1 Deltaproteobacteria bacterium | reverse complement strand
ATTCAAAGGGTAAAACTGTAGATAATTGTCAATATCAACGTATACCCTATGAGGACATAAAACCAAACGCCGGAAAATTTTGGTGTTCGCAGGGATGATAGGTTAAAGCCCGCCATGATCATGAACATCGCATAGAGTATGATTGAAAAAATGCCGGGGCTGAAAAACCGTTCAAACAGAAAAATAAACGCGAAAAAAATAACATTGTTGTCCAGTGCAAGCCCCTTGTAAGTTGAGCTGTCCACAAGACCGAATACATTAAAATAACTCAGTCGTATCGCACTGGTGGCAACAATCACAAAGGCACCCGGCAAATACCATGCACTGAACTTCCCATAACTCAAAAGAAAAACAGCCGGGCAGATGCCAAAGCTGACCATATCGATCAACGAGTCCAGCTGCCCTCCAAATTCCCCTTGTTTTTTTGTTCTGCCCTTCATGTTTCGAGCGATAATGCCGTCTCCCCAGTCAAAAAGAACGGCCCAGATCATTGCAATGACGGCGATGGAAAAATGTTGTAAAATCGAAAAGTAGATCCCTAAAAGTGCAGCTAAAAGCCCTGCAAGGGAGCAGATATTTGGAAGATCTTTGGCAAACCAGAGCATGCCGGTCTGATGTGAGGGTTTATATGAGGGTGTGTTCATCACAAGCTCTCTATTTATTACCAAGGATAGATGCCAGCGCATCCACCATGTTGGTATTTTCTTGTTCAGTTCGGGAGGCGATACGGATAAAGCGATCCCCATGGGTTAGAGTTTTACCCAGACAGTGTTTGATATACATATTATGGTCAACAAATAATTTTTGTGTCAATTGCGGCGCATTCAGCCCGGCGTCGGGCAGACGGCAAAAAATGAAATTTGCGTCTGGTTGATAAACCGAAAGCTGTGAAAAAGCATTTAGGTTTTTATACAGTTCATCCCGATCTTTTCTAACCTGGTTGCAGCTTTTAATAAAATCCGCATGAAAATCAGGCAGGATTCTTAAAAACTCTTCGGCAAATCCGTTAATATTCCAGATATGGACACCCTGACGAACCGCATTGGCAAATTTCAGATTTTTTGTAACCAGATATCCGATTCGAATGCCGCAGATACCATATGCCTTGCTCATGCTTTTAAAAATAGCGATATTGGGATACTGCTCAATTTTATCTTCCATTGAAAATTGATCCGGGTCCTGAGTAAAATCAATAAAGGACTCATCAATAATCAGCTGACAGTCGTGATCGGCCAGTTTCTCTGCCAGGCGCATCAGATCCTGTTTTGGGACGGCGATGGAGGTTGGATTGTTCGGTGTGACCACAACTGCAACATCTGCTTTGGCTTTAATGGTGTGAGCTGCGAATTTGTCCACATCCAGCTGGAAAGACGGCCATTCAAGGGGAAACTCTATGGCACTGCCCTGGGGCGCGGCATTTACATATTCATTGAATGACGGCACCGGAACAATGAGCCTGTTTGAAATCTGTCCCGAAACGATTTTGATAAGCTCTGCTGCACCATTACCAACAACAATGCGCTCTGGCGGTTGATCAATAAGCTTACCCACCAAATTGGCCAGGACATCCTGGGCAACCGGGTAGTTCAGGACAAGTTCATGAATTTTATTTTTAAAACGGGTAAACACCTCTTCCGGCGGAAAATAAAGGTTATATAAATATGCATGATCAATAAAATCATGGCGATAATATCCACCATGCTGACCTGAGATATAGTCATATTTCTCGGCCGGGTTGTTATAATCAGGATTGGGCATAAAGGCCGACTTTTAAATCTTTTTTGCTGACAGGCGGGCCTATTATTTTAAAATAATTTGCACCTAAATTATCAAAGGGCAGACTGACCTTTGATGGAAACAGCCGTTCAGCGGATTCAAGGTCTTCTGCGGTGTCAATTTCATACCATGGCTTATGGTCAAAAAAGACAGCTTCAAGGGATAGTGATTTTTCAATCACCAATTGACTGAATACCTTTTCATAATAGTCATTAACCCTGCCCGCCAGAATAAATTGATTCAGTTTTTCGATAACCAAATGCCAGGAGGAAACGGAAAGACTGTATATATTTACCGTCTTATAACGAATCCCGCCGGAACCGTTTGCCGCACTACTATGAAATGCATTAATCGTGTTGGATGCATTGATTGTGACCGTTGAACCGTTCATCCACGGCTTCATTCCGGCTATGGCAATCCTGTCAGGGTAAAGCATCTCCGACAATAAGGACGGGTCAAAAACAAGATCACTTTCAATGAGTAAAAAAGGTTCATTAATAATGTTTTGGGCCATCCACAAGGAGTATATATTATTTGTTGTTTTGTATAAGGGGCTGTAAATATACTCAATGGTAATATTGCCTGCCCGGGTTTCCAGAAAATTTCGAATACAGTCTTCCATGTGACCGGTAACCACAACCAGTCGCTTGAAACGGTTTTGATTCAGGCTTTTGATCAACCGTTCCAAAATGGACATTTCATTCACAAGTGTGAGGCATTTGGGTAATTTTTTTGTAAGGGGGAGTAGGCGGCTTCCTGTACCAGCTGCCAGCAGTAAGGCTGTTGTTATGCGTTTTTGGGGATAAGGTTTTTTTTCTGATTGCATAGAACTCCTTATGTTAAAAATTAATGTTCTCAAAAAATACCCATCTATTTTGGAGATGAGATTTCTTGTGCCTCTGACTAGTCTTATTGAAGAAAAAAGCTTCTAACTTTGGGGGGCAAACCACATTTGAGTATCGGGGATATACACCTTAAGAAGGAAACGTTTGCGCAGACTTTATATCTGTACGACGGTT
>JAFDJF010000565.1 GCA_019307645.1 Deltaproteobacteria bacterium | reverse complement strand
TGGTGGCACTGATTTGCATGTTTTTTGTCCTGTTCAGATCAATAAAAATTGCGTTGCTTGCCATTTTTCCCAATCTCATGTCCATTGCTGTGGTCCTTGGTTTTATGGGCTGGACAAATATTCCACTTGACATGATGACCATTACCATTGCGGCCATCAGTATCGGTATTGCTGTTGATAATACGATTCACTATATCCACAGATTCAGATATGAGTTTGATAAGGACAGAAATTATATGAACACAGTTTATCGTTGTCACGGAAGTATCGGCTATGCCATGTACTATACATCTCTAACAATAATAATAGGTTTTTCGATCCTGATCCTTTCCAATTTCATTCCCAGTATCTATTTCGGTCTGCTGACTGCACTGGCAATGTTAATTGCCTTGATTGCCGCCCTGACGCTGCTGCCGCAACTTCTCGTTTTTTTCAAGCCGCTTGGTAGTGAGTCTGATTAGTGTTACAATTGTAACTACTCAGGTAGATAGGCTGTAGGCATTCAGGCTGTGAGGTACCGCAGGAAGGGAACATGTGTGATCATACGAAGCTCAGATCGTGACTACTCACGTAGTCAGGCTGAAGGTGTTTAGACTGAAGATATTTAGGCTGTAGGAGAGAATAGCCTACAGCAAAACTACCTGGTCTGTCAATGCGCAAAAACTAACAGCCTTTAGCCTACAGCCTAAATTACTTGAATAGTACCAGCTTGGCCTGTCAAAGCGCCTGGGGTATTCTGATGAACATGACATTTCTAACTGCGAACCCTATCTGCGTTCTGAAATGATTCTGTCGGTTTCAAAATGGAACCGAAGCCGTATAGAACAGCGCATTCCCGGCAATACGGTAACGGGAAATCTTGGAGGGGATTATTATTGACTGACCTCGTGTCATCGGCAGGATTTCGCCCGACCCAATATCTTCAATCCCGGCTTCACCTCTAAGACAAATCAGGATCTCCACACTTCGATCAGACGGGCTGGTAAAAGAGTTTTCTCTGTCCACAGAAATCGTGGACAGTAGAAATTCTTCGGCAGGAGTTTCATAGATCGTCCGGCAGGAATCGATACTTGTGGACGCTACCTTGCGGACAGGCCCGGTTTCGAAATCCACGATGTTCAACAGCTCAGGCACATCCATATGCTTGGGGGTGAGTCCACCTCTCAGCACATTGTCAGAATTGGCCATCAGCTCTATTCCGAGGCCGTGCAGGTAGGCATGAAGTTCACCTGCCGGAAGATACATCGCCTCTCCGGGTTCCAGCAGCACCATGTTGAGGATGATCGGGGACAATATGCCGATGTCTCCTGGATATTCTTTGTTGAGTTTAGCCACCCAGCGGCATACTTCGTCTTTGTCAGCAAATTTCTCTGCAGTTTTTACTGCCTCATCGGTCACTTCATTCCTGCGCCCCTTATCCATCCTCATCAGGGCAGAGAAAAAAGATTTCAGCCCATAGCTGTTCGGCTCTTTTCGTAATAGATCAATTTCGCCGGACAGGGACGCGAGGGAGAGTCGATCCATCAGGTCAAGGATTTCTTCAACCTTTCGAAATCCCTTCATGCCCTGAAAGGGAGTCAATGCGCAGAGGATTTCAGGCTTGTGGTTATTGTCCTTGTAGTTTCGGTTGGGCGCATCCAGGGGAATTCCGAGATCGTTTTCCATTGCAAAACCCTTTTGGGCTTGTTCAAGATGGGGATGAACCTGTATTGACAAGGGCCTGTCGGCAGCCAGGATTTTGAACAGGAATGGCAGGTGATTGGAAAACCTTCCGGCAGTGCGTTTCCCAAGGATGGGCTCGGGATTCTTTTCAATGACTTTATCAAGAGATTGCCATTTCCCGTCTAACAGTACTTCTGAAGGGGCCTTGGGATGGGCGCCCATCCACAGCTCTGCCATGGGTTTGTCTGTAGACGCAGATTCGCCAACGAGGCCCTGTATTTCCGTCTTCGAGCCCCAGGCATATTCCTGTATGGGGTTTTTGAGGATGGCTATTTTATTCATATGATTGTTTCAGGGAATCTTTGATTATCTCCTCCACGTGATTGGTGCCGCCCAAATAGAAATGGTCTACACCCTCTATCACCTTAAATGCTGCTTCCGGGTTCCAGGTTGGGAGCATGTCTTTGATCATTGCAGGAGGGGCAATATCGTCTTCAGATCCTGAAATCACCAACTTGATTCTGGGGCTGTAACCCAGAAATGAGAAGTCGATAACAGCAACAGGAGGGGAAACCATGACCAGTCTTCTAACCGGGTCAAAACTTTCAAGGCCCATGGCGTTTACCCATGAACCAAAGGAATAGCCCGCAAGGTCCAGGGAAGATTTTCCCAGGTCAGTAAGATATGCCAGGGCGGCCCTGACGTCTTCCTGTTCGCCGACACCCTGTCCGTGGCTTCCCTCACTTCGGCCGACACCCCTGAAATTGAATCTCAAAGTGGTGAAGCCTTTTTGTTGGTACGCGGCGATTAGGGATTCGACCACGTTGTTATGCATTTCTCCCCCGTAAAGGGGGTGAGGGTGCGTTACCACGACGGCGTTTTCACCCGGGGTTTCATTTATGAGCCCCTCTATTTTAAGCCTTTCGGACTGGAAAAACATTCTTTCTTCCGTCACAATGTTTCCTTTAGGGTTCGCGCAAAAATAAATTCACATTTTGGCGCTCAGATTTAGGCTAATATTGACATATTATGAAAAGTAAAAGGCGCAGGAATAGTGGACTATTTTAAGGTTTTTGCTTTTCATAATATGTCAAGAGTGACCTGAAGATGAGATGTCAAAATGTGAATTTATTTTTG
>JAFDJF010000564.1 GCA_019307645.1 Deltaproteobacteria bacterium | reverse complement strand
CCCGGGCAGACCTCCCGGGTTAATCGAATGTTCTCAGTAAATCCCGGGCCTGCTCATCCATAACATCAAATTTTTCAATTGTTTCAGGTAGGGGAACCGCATCAGGCGTGAACCCCTTTGCCTTATAAACAGCATCACAGAGCTTTTTGTAAGACTCTTTGCGGAGTTTAATGATCAACAGCTGCCTTTCTTCAGGATCATCAGGGACATTAGCATTTCCCACCTGTTCCGCTAACCAGGTATCGTAGTATTCTGACCTCGCATCATACTCGTTAAGGAAAGCCGGGCCCATTGCCCGTAGTGGGATTTGATCACTGGATCTGGTCCCCTTTCCATGACGCAGGTTAATGAGCTTTTGGATCAGGGACAGCCGCTCCGAATCGTCAAGGATATCCTGAAGAGATTTATTGCAGCCCACTGTGGCGTTGAGGTACTGAACATAGTATTCGAGGGTTGGCTGGTTCTGCGCCGGATTATCAGTCTTGTCCGCTTCCGGATGCCGAACGTCGATCCATGGGAGTTTGCACAGACCCACGGCATTAAACCAGGTGCGGATTAAAGGGAACCATTTCAAGGCCTGGGCTTTCATTTCGAATGTGGGCAGTTCTTTATGCACCTGATCGATGAAGATGAGCCAGGCTTCATCATGCTGAGGCCCTTTGAGGGAAAACCCGTAGCCTCCCTGTTGGGCCAGAGACTCTTTGGTAATATACATTGAAAACTCAAGCCCTTTGACTTCCATGGCAAATTTGTCGAGCTCTGAGACAATCCGGTCCAGGGGCTGGTCTGTTTTTGAGGCATATCGCTCTGCAACCCAGGACTTGGCGCGGAGTACACCCTGTGAGCATACCCTGCCAAAATTTTCCCCATGGGCGGTCTCATGGAGGAGCCTGTCAACACCGGCTATATCTCCCCATCCCAATTTGTAGCCGATGTCCTCTTCTGAAAGATAGCCCCGCTGCACGCATTCCATCAGAAAGGATGCCGTCACCCCCATGGAAATGGTGTCAATACCGTATTCATCGCAATACCAATTGAATTCCATGATGAATTGAGGGTCAAAAATCCCCATACACGTGACTGCACCTGCTGTTTCGTATTCGGGTCCATCAATCCCTACCTTTCTGCCCGCGTGAGGGCCGTATTTCAGGGTTACGTCTTCGGCCCCTTTGGAGCAGGCCAGGTTGCAGCCTTTAAAGCAGCCGTCCGGTATTTTTTTGCTGAAATAACGATCCAGAAAGACGTCGGCAAATATGTCTTTGGCGTCGGGATGCTGGCCATACTGGTAGTTGTTTACCGGGAGAATGTGATATTTGTCCATATACTCCACAAGGATGGGCGTCCCCCAGCTGGACAGACGCAACTGCTGCGGGTCAACCTGGCTGACTACCTTCTTGAGGCTGGCGCCTGACTGCTTGACCCCTGTTTCGTCAACCGGATGATTGGCATTGACCTTTGCATCACTGCAACGGACGATCACGGCATTCAGGCCTTTAGTGAACATGACGGTGCCGGTCCCTCCTCTGCCGGCCTGCTTGGCACGCATTCTTTTGCGCCGTCTGTCATAAAACAGGCTGTTTATGATGCCGAATCTTGTGTTAGCTGCTCCGATTCCAGTGGTGACAGCCGCAATATTTTCGCTAAGACGGCTGCCATTAAACTCCTTTAGCAGGGCGGCACCGTATGAAAGCGCACCGTTGTCTGTATCCCCATCAAAAGAGGGGGATTCGGCGATCTGGATGACCCCCTTGTCTGCATCTACGATCAGGATCACGTTTTTGCTGGAAATACCGGAGATGACCAATGCGTCAAACCCGCAAAGTTTCAAAAGGGGTGCGAAATGCCCGCCGATATTTGAATCGACAAAAGTATCCGTAAGCGGAGAGATCGTGCCGACAATGAATTTGCCGCTCCCGGGGAATCGGGGTTCATTGCACAATGGCCCGCTTGCCATGACGAGGATATTTTCGGGACTGTTGTAATGGGTGTCTCCGGAGGTTCCATCCCAAATGAATTTCAGGGCATAACCACGACCACCGACATATTTTTCTTTGAAATCGGGTGGAAGATCAACGGGAGATATGGAATAGGAGTTCAGGTCAACTTTGAGAACCTGGTCTGTGTAACCCCCTTGAATAGCAGCTGGTTTATAATTCAGAGAATGTATTATTTTCATTTTTTTGGAAACTCACTGGAGAAAACTCGTAACAGGTTAGTGCGAGACCTTTGAAAAACGCTCCCTTTTGCACCAACTCGGCGCCTGCCTGTGCGTTGCACGCAGACAGGTCAGACTCAAATTTTAATCCTCGAAATACTCAATGTATTCACCCCAAGGGCACTTACTTCGTGGCGCCTGCGGTTAAAATTTGAGTCTTTCTTGATTTGGCACAAAATTAAGCTGTTACAAAAATTTAAAAAACTGAAAAATCAGACTTCATAATCGGAATCTGATAGCGGATAAAAAGTTTACCAACTATAAGGAAAAAGTAAAGAATGTCAAGCAATTTAAATGGTTGCTGCTCTTTAAAATCTCCCAAAAATGACCTGAAGATGAGATGCCGGGATGTGAAGAGTTATTTTTGCGTGAGCCCTTAATCCAGAGTAAGGAACGTCGCAGGATCCAGCTTGACGCTGATACCCTCGAGTATGGGGTTGTCATGATCCTTGAGGAGTTTCAGAAAGACGCCCGAGGGTTCGGGAAGGAGCTGCATCATAATGCTGAAGAGGTCATCGAGTTTGTGACACGGGTATGGGATACCTCTTTCATTGACATCTGTTATGTGGCGGTGTGAAAGTGCCGA
>JAFDJF010000563.1 GCA_019307645.1 Deltaproteobacteria bacterium | reverse complement strand
TATTGCCGGCCTGAGTTTTGCACTTGAAGCGGCCAAATCAGGGTCTGTGGTGATCGTAACCAAAAAAGAAATGGCGGAAGGGGCCACCAACTATGCCCAGGGAGGCATTGCTTCTGTCTTTGACCCGGAAGACAGCTTCGAGTCCCACGTCAAAGACACCCTTGAATCCGGAGACGGCCTTTGCAATGAGGATATTGTGCGGCTGGTTGTGGAAAACGGCCCGGCCAGGATTCGGGAACTGATATCCATGGGCGTCCAGTTTACTCACCAGGCAGAAGACGAAACAAGCCTGGACCTGGGTCGAGAGGGAGGGCATTCCAGCCGCCGAATCGTTCATACCAAGGACCTGACAGGGCGGGAGGTGGAGCACATCCTGCTCAAACGCGCGCAGGAAAATGAACATATCCGCATTTTTGAAAATCACATGGCAATTGATCTCATAACCAAATCCAAGATGATCAGGCGGGGCATCGTTACCAGCGAGAGCCGGGAGACGTGCTGGGGCGCCTACGTGTTTGATGTGGACGAAAACCGGGTCATTACCTTGTTGGCAAGGGTGACGGTGTTGTCAACCGGAGGGGCAGGGAAGGTATATCGCTACACAAGCAATCCCGATATCGCCACCGGCGATGGCGTCTCTGTCGGTTTCCGCGCGGGGGTCAAAGTTGCAAATATGGAATTCGTGCAGTTCCATCCCACATGTCTGTATCACCGGGCAGCAAAAAACTTTCTGATCTCTGAGGCGGTTCGGGGAGAAGGCGGTATTCTTTTGGACAAAAAGGGGAACCGCTTCATGGAAAAGTATCACCCGTTGAAGGATCTGGCATTCAGAGATGTTGTGGCCAGATCCATTGACATGGAATTGAAGAAAAGCGGGGATGAATGCGTCTATCTGGATATAAGTCACAAGCCTGCGGACTTTGTCAGAGACAGATTCCCCAATATCCATGAAAACTGTCTGAAGTATCAGATCGACATCACAAAAGAACCGATCCCGGTAGTCCCTGCGGCTCATTATATGTGCGGGGGGCTTATCACGGACAAGCACGGGCAAACAAATTTAGACAATCTTTATGCCATCGGTGAAGTCGCCTCCACGGGTCTTCATGGGGCGAATCGTCTGGCCAGCAACTCACTTTTGGAGGCCCTCGTCTTTGCACGACGCGCCGCTGAAAGGTCCTCTCAGGATATTGAGGAGAAACGGCTGCAGCCTTTTCCCCGGGCGCCGGAATGGGATCCCGGAAGCGCTACAGACAGCGAGGAGATTGTGGTCGTTTCACATAACTGGGATGAGATCAGACGGTTTATGTGGAATTATGTGGGGATTGTGAGGACGAAAAAGCGTCTGGAACGGGCCAAAAGAAGGGTTACGCTCATACAGGACGAGATCAAAGAGTATTACTGGAACTTTTTGGTGACCCGGGATCTGCTTGAACTCCGGAATCTTGCCCTGGTCGCCGACCTCATTATCTCATGTGCCCTGCTCAGAAAGGAGAGCCGGGGTCTTCACTACAATCTGGACTACGCTGCCAGGGACGATGAATACTGGCGCAGGGACAGTGTTATTCGGGCTTAAGGCCCTAAGGGTGTTTGATGACAGATAACTTGATAAAACAGGAAAATACGGTCCGGAGACTTCGCAGGTTGATGTTGGGCCGGCTTGTGATCGTGACGTTTCTTTTGGGGATCGCCGCCTTTATCCAGATCAAAGGAACACAACCATTACTTTTTGGATCTATTCCACACGTATCTTCCATAATTATAGTCACCTATATTCTGTCATTACTGTATGTTTTCATCTTTAAGAGGAGCAAAAGCCTCCAGATCAACGCATACATTCAGGCCCTTTGTGATGTTGTGCTGATAACCATGCTTGTTTATGTGACAGGCGGAATTGAAAGTGTTTATTCTGTTCTTTATCAATTCGTTATCATTTATTCGGCGTTGTTTCTCGCAAGAAGAGGCGGGTTGATTGCAGCCTCTGCAAGCAGTCTGCTCTATGGGTTGCTGCTGGCTTTGGAATTCTACGGTGTTCTCACGGCCTACGGGGCCACGGCAGTCTATAGTTTCAACACCGGATATGTCCTGTCCAGGGTTTTTATTCATATTGTATCTTTTTATGTTGTCGCCATTCTCGTTAGCTTTGTCGTTGAACAGGAAAAGCGGTCCAGATCTCTTTTGACGGAAAAAGAAAGTGAGTTTGATCAACTCGATCTGTTACACAGAAGTATCATCGAACATGTCAACGCGGGCATCGTAACCATTGATCTGAAAGGGAACATAAAATCATTTAACAGGGCTGCGGGAGAAATCAGCGGGTATTCATTTTCCGATGTCGAAGGCAAACCGATAGACTATTTTTTCCCTGCTTTTTTAGGGATGCTGAAGAAAATGAAGAACGAGAAAACAGAGAGCGGCCAGACAAAAAGGGGAGAAATCGTTTTTTCAAACAGGCAAGGCAGGGATATTGTTCTGGGTTTTTCTTTTTCCTCACTCATGGGCAGCAGAAATGACAGGATCGGTGATATCGTGATTTTTCAAGATTTAACGTCAACAAAAGAAATGGAAAAAGAAGTTGAAAAGAGTAAACAGCTTGCTCTTATTGGTGAAATGGCGGCAGGTCTTGCCCATGAAATCAGGAATCCCCTGACAGCCCTGAGCGGTTCGATACAATTGCTGAGAAGGAATCTTGATCTTGAGGAAACCGATGCTCGACTCATGCAGATTGTGCTCAGGGGCCGGGAGCAACTGGAAAACCTCATCAGCAATTTTCTTTTGCTTGCAAAACCCAGGCTGACAGA
>JAFDJF010000562.1 GCA_019307645.1 Deltaproteobacteria bacterium | reverse complement strand
TCTGAACCTCATGTAGTGTGAACTACACTTCGGGCCAGAAAATCATGACTACACACACATTTCACGCACTCTAACACGTTTTTGTTCGAAGTTTTATGCAACGTTAGGGTTTACACAGACTCCGCAGCGATTGCATTCACCCACATGGCAGATGTCTGATTCTTCACCTTTCAGGGCCAGGTTATATTCTCTAACCAGATGCTTTTTTAGAATCCCGTGATCAATAAAATCCCAGGGAAGGGTTTCCTCAAGTTCCCTGGGTCGATATACAAAAAAGTCCGGGTTGATATCGGAGAAACGAAGCGCCTTGGTCCAGTCTCCCCCCAGTTCATGTGACTTGAGCAGAATAGCCGCAACCCGTCTGTCTCCCATGGAAAGCAGCGCCTGAACATGGGCCCACTTGGGAACGTCAAAATTTACCTTGATACCCCCTTCTTTGGAAAGTGTTTTTTTCAACCACTTCTGTTTCTCTTTGAGGGAGGATAGCTGATCCATCGGAAACCACTGGAACGGCGTAAACGGTTTCGGGACAAAACAGTTTACGCTCAGTCTTATCTGTCCTATCCGGCCGCGTGGTGCAGACTCCTTGACCATGTGATGTTTGATCACTTTTACAAGATCCACCAGTTCACCCACGTCCTCCCGGGTTTCCGTGGGAAGACCCACGAGAAAATAAAGCCTGAGGGCGAAGGCTTCAGTCCTGGATACCAGCCTCGTGGCCTCGATTATCTGGTCTCTTGTCAAATGTTTGTTAATAACTCTCCTGAGTCTCTCGGAACCGGCCTCCGGCGCTATGGCCAGTGTCCTTTGACCTGTCTGATTCAAGTGATCAAGGAACCCCTGGGTCAGGTTATCCGCTCTTAAGGATGAGACAGAAAAAGTGCCGCCTTTTTCTATGATCAGGGACGTCAGGTTTTCTATCCCGGGAATATCCGATACGGCAGCGGCAACCAAGCCGACCTTGTTACATGTTTCCAGCGCCTTTTCAATTGAGAGGCGCAGCGCATCTTCATCCTGCGTCCTGGGCGGGCGATAGACGTAACCTGCAGCACAGAACCTGCAAGAACGCGCGCATCCCCTCCCCAGTTCGATCAAAACCCTGTTGCCGAACTCCGTGTCCGGAGTCGTGATCTCAGACACCGGGATCTGTCCACCCATTGAACGAGCGGCTTTAACCTTTTCCGGCACGTGGCTTTCTTTAGGCAGGAAAAATTTGATGGTTCCGTCTTTATGGTATTCCGTCTGATAAAGGGAGGGGACATACAAACTGTTCATATTTTTGCAGAGATTTTTGATCTCCTCATTTTTTGAAATGCCACTTGATTGATACTCCAGGAAAATGTCCAGAAATTCATTCAGATTGGCTTCGGCTTCACCCAAAAGGAAAAAATCCATAAAAGGAGCAATGGGCTCGGGGTTCAAAAAGGTGGTGATTCCCCCTGCCATGACAAGGGGACAACGCTCAGGGCGTTCTTCTGCAAAGAGGGGGATTTTTGCAAGTTCCAGGATCTTTAAAATATTGGGGTAGTCGTTTTCAAAGGACAGGGAAAAGGCAATAAGATCAAATTTTTGGAGGGGAACCTGCGATTCCAGTGACAAAAGCGGTTTTCCTGACTGAAGGTAGAGGGACATCTCTTGACCTTCAGGCAGGAAAACGCGTTCTGCAACAACATCGGACCGCTTGTTGAAAAGATGGTAAACCAGTTGGAAACCCAGATTTGACATGCCAAGGCGGTAATAGTTGGGATAGACCAGCGCAACAGAGAGTTTGCCACCCCGATCCTTTATAACTGATCCCTTTTCCCGGGCCAACCTGGCACGATAAAGGGAGATAATATCACCAAGCACGTCTTTGAAAACCTTTCCATCTGTACTGTTAGGGTTCGCGTAAAAATAAATTCACATTTTGGCGCTCAGGTTTAGGTTAATATTGCAATTACACTGTTTTGCCCCAAGCGTTTCTTTTCTTATTCACAACGCGTAATGACTCTCAGACTTATCAATCCGCCTTCAATCTCAGGAAGGTGGGGTAATCCAGACTGTCCCTGAGGCCGAGGTTGAGTTTACCGAAAAGACCCTTCCTTTTCTTTTTTTCGCTGATTTCATGACTGCTGTGAGACGCCATGGGTTCTGAACCTCTTCTCTGGAATGTGGGGATGTCAAGGTCATCAATGACCTCACCGTTCATCTTTACAGTCCACTTTTCTTCCACTTCGTTTGCTGTCAGGTCCCTCACCTTATCTATGTTGACGACGTTACTGTAGAGGTCACTTTCTAATTCTTCATGGAGATTTTTACCGGCATGTCTGCGGCCGTCACCGTTGCTGTTTATTCCGGTTGCAATAACGGTTACATTGATTTCATTGTCAGCATTGTCGTCAAATACGACGCCCCAGAAGATTTCCGCATTGTCTTTCACTTCCTCTTTGATGTAATTGGAGGCCTCATCAATTTCTTCCATGGTCATGTCGGACGGCCCGGTTATGTTCATAAGGAGGCCTTTTGCGCTGTCAATGGAAATATCCTCCAGAAGAGGGCTGTTAATGGCCATCTGTGCCGCCTCCAACGCCCTGTGTTCACCGCTGGCATTTCCCATCCCCATGATAGCGCTCCCCATCTGCTCCATCACCTTTTTGACATCGGCAAAATCCAGGTTGATAAAACCGCTGCTCATGATGAGATCGGAAATCCCCCTGACCGCATGAAGAAGAACTTCGTCAGCCCGTGCAATAAGATCTTTAAATGTTGTGCTTTTCCCGCTCAGGGCCTTAAGTCGCTCATTGGGGATTATGATGAGGCTGTCAACCT
>JAFDJF010000078.1 GCA_019307645.1 Deltaproteobacteria bacterium | reverse complement strand
CTTTTAATGGCCAGTTCCATATCTCCATGGCCGGTGATCATGATGACCTCTGTATCAGGATTACCACGCTTGATTTCTTGGAGCAGTTCGATACCATCAATACCCGGCATCTTTATGTCTGTGAGTACGATGGGAGGATTGACTTCTTTGAAGATGCGGATGGCCTCTCTGCCATTTTGAGCATCATAGACCTTATAGCCGAGATCAGCAAGGGATATGCTTAGAACCTCGCGGATATCCTGCTCGTCATCAACCAGAAGAATGCTCCATTTTCCACTATCCTGTTGCATATTCACACTTCCATTATCGCCAAAAAACAAGCTGCCTCACATTTGAAAAAGCATTTTTGTTGTCAGCAGCCTTCTAGCCATTTATGGTGTTGGCTGGATCGGTTATGGGAAATGTTATGACAAAACATGCCCCCTCGCCCATGACAGGCACAATCTCTATGTTGCCGCCGCATTCTTTTATGATGCCATAACTGATAGAAAGTCCAAGTCCTGTTCCTTTCCCGACTTCTTTTGTTGTATAAAAGGGTTCAAATATTTTTTCCGCTATGGAATCGGGGATGCCTACGCCTGTATCTCTGACTTCAACAACCACAGACCACCTTTTTGCCTTGGTTTTAATCGTTATCTTGTCATCTTCGGATTTACTGCCAGTGGATTCCCACTTTTTTTCTATTGCATCTCTTGCATTTACAAGGAGATTGACAAAAACCTGTTCTAACCGGCCGGGATCAGACATTATTTTGGGCAAATCATCCTGGACGTCCCAACGCAGCTCGATCCCCCGAACCTTCAACTGCTGACTGAACATTTCGAAGGTTCTCTCTAAAATTTCGTTTACTTGTACCCGCTCCAGGTCTATTTCAGACTTTCTCGCAAACTGCCTCATATGATTGATAATTTTTGATGCACGGTCCACGTTGCTGTCCACTTTGACGAGCATGGAAGAAAGGGTGTCGGCTTCAATTGTTTCGTTTTTTTTGATCTTTTTGATAAAGAAACTGCTGACAGTCTTGATAACAGAAAGGGGTTGATTCAGCTCATGGGCAACACCGGTCGCCATTTCTCCCAGAGTTGCCATTTTACTGGCCTGTATCAACTGTTGTTCTGTCTCCAAGCGTTTTGTGATGTCACTGGTTGTCACCAAAAGCACTTTTTTACCCGAATATTCTGAAGGTGAAATCCAGATATCCACATAGATAAACGTGCCTTGTTTTGTAAGATGCTTCGCCTGGTTGATGACCATGGCGGACTTTATATCAGGGATCTGATATTTTTCGTCTTCATCAAAAAGATCAAGAAAGGATTTGTTAATAATTTCATCTTCGGTATACCCGTAAACCGTCGTCACCATATGGTTGCAGTCGATGATGTTCAGCGTATCAAAATCCAGAACAAAAACCGGGTTCGGTATGTTATTGAATATTGCCTGATATTTTTTTTCGGATATTTCCAGCTTTTCTTCAAGTTCCTTACTGGGCGTCACATCAAGGCTCATTTCCATGGCTGCGATGATTTCACCTTCGGAATTTTTAATTGGAGACGTTCTTGTAATCCAGTGGGTAACGGTACCGTCTTTGTTAAGACCTGTTTCTTCGCTGTAGTGAGGCTTTCCATCTTGAAACGTCTTTTCAACCGGGCAATAGATGCATTTCTTGTCACGACCTTTAAAAGCGGCATAACAATAAGAATCAGGTTCCGGATCAAATTTTTCGGCGAATTCCCGGTTGTATTTAATTAGCTTGTAGTTTCTATCGTGAACCGTGATGAGGCAGGGTACCCGTTCGAATAGATCCTGATATTCATTCCTTTGCCTGTTCAGCTCAGCCTGTTTGCCCGCGATTTCCTGCCCCATCGTATTGATTGCAGCAGCAAGCTGCCCCATTTCGTCATCCTGCTGGATGTCAACCTTCTTAGTGTATTCTCCTTTGGCTATGAGTTTTGTCCCATCTATCAATTCTTTTATGGGTCGATTTACAAATTTTAAAACAAAGATGTAGATAATTGTAGATGTAAACAGGAAAGCAAAACATGCCAGACCAATCACTCCTTTTGAAGCGCTTACGATTTCCTTGTCTGTCTTTTCAAGTGAGACAACGATATCAAGTGCGCCAAGGATTGATTTTCCCTTTTGATGAACATGACACTCGCCTGTCGCACAACCCGGCAGATTGCGGATAGGGCTGATAATTCCGAGAAGGCGGGTTCCCTGTGCTGAATCAAAAAATCGGGTTCTTTCATTTGGATCAAGTTCCGACATGGGAGGATCGGTACGATGGCATGCATCACAGGCCTCCGCCTTAATATTTGTTGTCTGATCAATTTCAAAAGGATCATTAGAAAACTTTATCTGACCTTTCTTGTTGTAGATGCGGATATTTTCAAATCCCTGCTGTTCAGCGATATTATTTACGATCTGGTTCAGGTCATCGTGTGAATTACGCATCATGGCATATTGGGTGCTGAGCTTTATGGTGGTTGTTAATCTTTCGGTGCCGGCCAGAATTCTATCCATCAATTTTTGTTTCTGATCCCTAATGCTGAAATAAGCCCAGGCGCATATGGTAAGAAGCAAAGTCAGGCCTACCGCGAAAATAAGCTTGGTGACAAGGCTGTGGCGTATATTTTGTGGCATTCTTGGCATGGTTTCTAAAACAGGCTCAGTCGGACAATTACACAAAGGCGGCGTCAATGACCTCAAACATCTGCTGTTTCTGAAATCCCTCCAGAATAGAGGCACTGTTTAGGCAAACAGTAGCGCATGAGCCGCAACCCTGACACATTACGGGATTGACCAACACCTGATCCAGTTCATAATTGAGAGCACGGGCGCCATAAGGACATGCGTCAATGCATCGTTCACACAGGGTGCAAAGGCTGTGACGAACTTTTGCAACAACTTTTCCTGCAGGAAGATTTTTCTGAGACAGGATTCTCAGCGACCGTTGGGCAGCCGCTTCTGCCGTAGCGATCGATTCAGAAATGGAACGTGGTGAGTGTGCAATGCCACAGGCAAAGACGCCTTCTTTCAACGAATCCACAGGTCGCCACTTTGTTTCAGCCTCCTGAAAAAAACCATCCTGATCTACTGCACTGCCAAAAGTTTCTACCAGGTCCACCGGCAGGGTCGGGACCAGGCCTGATGCGAGCACTACAAGGTCCGCATCTATTTCGATATTCCGGCCGATTATAGGCTCAAAGACGGTGACATGAACCGATCCGTCCCCGGGCTGAACATCGGGCTTGCCCTCTAACCCATACTGGATGAAAAAAACGCCGGCCTTGCGAGCCTGGGTGTAATAAGTCTCGGAAAATCCATAGGACATCATATCCCGATAAAGGATGTAGATAGCAATTTCAGGATTCTCCTCCTTCAAATGCAGTGCGTGTTTTAGCGCAGATGCACAGCAAACACGGCTGCAATAATTTCTTGGCTCTTCTCTGGAATCAACACACTGAATCATTACCACAGATTTCAATTTTGCCGGATCCAGGGTGCTGTCATTCAGCCTCATTTCCAATTCCATTTGGGTCACAATGCCCTCATTCGTGCCATTCCCGTAGGACACGGTGGCAGCCTCAGTCCCTCCTGTGGCAAGGATGCTTACCCCGTGTTCAAGCGACTGCGCCACACCTTCAGCGTCTTCAATGGTTGTAAAAAACAGCCCCACCTCCCCGTAAGAGTTGACGATTTGCGTACCGGTATGAACCCTGATAAGCGGATGTTTTTCAACATTCTGGCAGGTTTCTTCAAGAAGTTCTCGCGTTTTGTGTCCTTCAAGCGTCTGCCGAAGCCAGAGAAGGTTTCCCCCCAACTGCTCTGACTGTTCCACAAGATCAACCTGAAAGCCATGATCGGCAATAGCGAGGGCCGCTGTCATACCGGCGATTCCGCCGCCTACTACCAATGCCTGCTGATTAATTGGGACAGTGGAAACAGCAGTGGGGTCAATGCGTTTTAGTTTGGCAATACCCATTTTCAGTGTGCTGATTATTTGGCTGCCCAGCTCTTCCTTATCCTGTTCGATCGAAGAAAATAAAGGGGTTCGAATATCCACGACATCCATACATGAAGGCGCCAGTCCCACTTGTAGCCCCAGTTCCCGGAGTTTTCGCGCATAAACATAGGGAAGGCAGGTGCCAATAAGAATCCGATTTGGATTCTGTTCTTCTACGAGCTTAACCAGTAATTCCCATCCGGCTTTAGTACAAGTTTGTTCCAGAAATTCGATTTGGTCCACCGAAGGGTCCTGTGATAGATGCGAAATGATTTCTTGTGAATCAAGAAATTCAGAAAGCTCGCCGTTGCAAGTGCAAATTGCAACCAAAACGCGTGGAAGTTCATGCGAAATATCAATTGTCTTAGGGGTGGACGCAGGTTCGGAGGAAAGACCGCCGCCGGAAGAATGAATGACCTGAGAGGCTGAAAGGGCTGCAGCCGAAGCCTGGATTACCGATTCATTAATGTCTTTAAGTCCGGCAAAGGCGCCTCCAATCAAGATGCCTTCCCGGCTTGATCGGCTCAGAGAAAAGGGTTGGGTCTCAATGAATCCCCACGGATTCAGTCCAATTTCCATCATCTCGGCCAAATCGCTTGTTCCGGGAGCGGGTCTTTGGCCTGTTGAAAGTACGACCATATCCTGATGAGATTCATGGATTACACCGCTCTGGTCCACATAGCGTATGATTAGATCGCTACTTTTTTCGTCCTGAGTAACGGAATGAACGCGTCCCCTTTCAAATCGAACCCCATGGGCCGTCTCTGCCTGATCACGGTATCGTTGATAGGATTTTCCGAAGGTCCGCATGTCCATATAAAAGATGGTCGTGTCCAATTCATGGTTTGTCTTTTCTTTGGCCACGAGAGCTTCTTTTATAGCGTACATGCAGCAAATATTAGAGCAAAAGTCTGCATCAGCCTGCAGGTCTCTGGACCCCACGCATTGGATCCAGGCCACTTTTCGAATGGGTTTTCCATCAAAGGGACGAACAAGTTTCCCCTGACTGGGACCGCTTCCGCTAAAGATCCTTTCAAATTCCAGGCTGGTTACAACATTGGGGTAAGCCCCATAGCCTAAGATGTTTTTTCCGCTGGCAGGATCATAATAGTCCGTACCGCCGCAAAGGACCAGGGCGCCGACCTCCATCTCGCGACCCTTAGCCGTTTCAAGGTCTTCGTATATCCCCAGGGTCATCGGGATAAGCTTGTCGGGGTCAAAGGGCTTAACAAGATAGTCCAGGGCGCCGATTTTCATGGCTTCGACAGCTGTTTCAACCGTTGCATAGGCTGTCATCATTACCACAGTTAAATCCGGGAAACTTTCTTTTGCCTTTTTGAGTAGCTCAACCCCGTCCATCCCCGGCATTTTGATATCCGTGAGCATCAAGTGATACGGTTTTTTGTCCAGTTGATCCAAGGCCTCGGGACCGGACTCGGCAACATCTACGGTAAAGCCTTCCTCTTCCAGCCATTCCTTAAGCGAGTCACGGACAATCAGTTCGTCATCCACCACTAAAATCCGAAATTTCTCCCGTTCTTGCTCAGACAGCCTTATGGCGCCTGTGGGGCAGATCTTTTCACATTCCCCACATCGGGTACAGGCGCTGAAATCAATGAGGTACGGGTTGGGTATGGCATGGGGGATAGGCAGATATATGGCTTTTCTTGAAACAAATCCGGCATTAAAATCATCAGGGATTTCTACCGGACAAACATCTACGCATTTTCCGCATCCAATGCATCGTTCAGGATCAACCCAGCTCGGTTTTTGCCGGAGTCTGACCTGAAAATTACCCGGATCTCCTTCTATGGAAATGAGTTCGGTGGAAAGAAGAATATCTATGTTTTCATGAAAAAGCCCTTTGCGCAGGCAATACTGGGATGATGCATCTCGATCCACAAGGGGGAGCATTTTGCACATCCCGCAACGGTCGGTGGGGAATTGATAGTCAAGTTGGCTCAAAATGCCGCCCAAATGGGGTGACCGGTCAATAAGCGTGACTCCATAGCCTGTTTCAGCCAGATCAAGGGCAGCCCGGATTCCGCTGATTCCCGCGCCGACGACTAATGCCTTGCCGATTTTTTTGATCATAACAATCTCCAAATTAGCTGCTAGGACAGCCTCCTAGACTGTTCTGCAACTGATTATGTAATCTTGAACAAACTTCTGATCTAGGTTATCCCCACAACATCAGCAAATTCTTCCTCTCGGAATACCGACAACGGTGGATTCTCATCAATGCTTCGCCCCGCCTCGTATTCAAAGGCCTCCTGCGTGCGATGGGCAACGGTGCGGAAGAGTTCCATCACCGGGATGTCATTGGGGCAGGCATTAGAACACTGTCCGCACCCCACGCATGCGGTACTCATATGCGCCAAACGGGTGATGTGATAGAACACCGTATCCGTTGGCATCTTAACTGCCCCTTTCCGCATGGACCATTGCAGGTATTGGGATGGCTCGTGATTAAAAACGTCTGTCACAAAGACGCATTCCTTGCAGTAGCAGACCGGGCAGGCAACTCTGCAGTTATAGCAGTTTATGCAATTGGCCAGATAAACAGTCAGCTTTTCCAGGTTGTCTGTCATCTCTCCGGTTTCGGCAAACATTTTGTCGCGAAATTCGGTTCTCTCGGAAATCAGCGCATTTAAAGCCGTTTTTCGATCAGGGGGCTCCTTTGCTGCAGGCAAACCGAGCCTGCCGATAATATCTCCTCCTGAAGGTGTCTGTGACTGAATCAACAGTTCCTTGTCCGTGTCCATTCCAAACAGTCCGATAAGGATATCCGCATTTTCCGGAACAGGGTGTTCACATGCCCTGCAGGCAGGAGCGAGGTCCGTCTCCTCTAATGGGCTTCCATTTCCAGAAAGAACACTTTTATAAAACCGTGCAGTGAATTCGGCTGTATCCTCACCGACAGATCGAAGATAGTCCATATTGCTGTATGCCCCCAGGCAATCGAGTCCAATCACCACCACTTCCTCAGTAAGCCCCTGCTTCAGCTTAACCAGTTCAGTAAATGCCCGTATTTCGCATGGGCGCAAAACCACCGCTGCCTTTCCACCCATGGACCGGCGTGTAAGCCTGGAGACAATCTTGGAGGCGTTCATAGGAAAATAGGGTGACAGGGGATCTACCCCGTTTAAACGTTCAGGGTCAGTCACGAGCGTAGGCATCACGACATTTTTCATGGGAAGACGTTGAGGAACCAGTATGGCACTGATATCTTCCAATTGGAGCACAGAGCGGAAAAACCCCTGAAGTGATGTTAAAAGGTCTTGATTTTTTATCTCAATTTTTGCCGTTGTAGCCATTACTTCCTCCGGATAGTTCAGGTTTAGAGTTCCACATTACAGGTTCGTCAGTCCAAATAAATCATTTCGAACGCTTGACTCTAAACTGTTTCATATTACCATTTTCAGTTTGGACTGAATGGGTCCGAGAGCCTTAACCTGGGCGGCCAACTCCCGCATGATTTCTGCAAACATGATTCCGTCACTTGCCCCGATCCACGTTAGTCTGAGACGCTCCTTTTCAAAGCCAAACTGCGGAAGGATTTCCTTGAGAAGCTTGATTCGTCTGCGTGCCTTATAATTCCCATTAATGTAATGACAATCCCCGGGGTGACATCCGCTCACAAGGACTGCGTCTGCACCTTCCAGAAGGGCTTTGATGATATACTGCGGGTCCACCATCCCCGTGCACATGACTCGGATCAACCTCACATTTTTCGGATAGGCCAATCTGGATGTGCCGGCCAGGTCCGCAGCCGTGTAAGTACACCAGTTACACACAAAAGCAATGATCGTTGGTTCGAAGTCTCCCATAATTTCCTCCAAAAGAAAAAGGTATAAGGTGTAAGTACAAGGTATAAGGTACAAGGTGTACGGTTTAAGGTTTGGGGTACAAGGTTTAATTATTTCTCATGCCGTTTTCAGTCGACCAGATACCGTATACCTTGTGCCGTGTACCGTATACCTTGTGCCTTTCAGGCTATATCCCTATGGCATTCAACGCATCAAGCATCCCGTCGAATTCCGCAAATATTTGTTTTTTGTTAAAATGTTTCACCTGGGCTGCGCCGCTTGGGCAGAACCC
>JAFDJF010000561.1 GCA_019307645.1 Deltaproteobacteria bacterium | reverse complement strand
CGCATGGTCCCGCCTTCAGGGACGGCCTTCAGCTGGGCCCGGTAGCGCAGCTGGCCGTCCACTCCCAGGTAGTCGGCCGATTTCCCGTTGACCATTACCCCGTCACTGCCGATCCCGTCCATCCGGAAATAATCATTACCGTAATTGGAATGCGCGGTATTCCTTATACCTCTGAGTTGTGCCCGGAGTGAGATCTGTCCGGGCCTGTCGGCCGTCAGCCTGATCACGATCACCTGATCCGGTGCCGATGCAGTGACATCGCGCTGGTACCTTACCCCATGCGCGGTATACTCTACGTGGGTGGTCGCTGTCTCAAGGTTGAGCCATCGCTTATACTCTGTCACTTCTTCTTCATTTGGGAAGAACAAATGCAGGTTAGCCAAACACTGATATTTCATCTGCTCAACCGGATCTCCCATCAAGTACCGCCCAAACAGTTTGTGGGCTGCAATGGGCTGCCCTTTAAAAATATGCCTTTGGATTTCAGGTAAAACCTTGAAGCCGCCCTTAACCACTGTTGAATAGGGTCCTCCGGACCATAAGGTCTCTTCGTTGAGCTGAATTCTTTCTTCGCCATGTGTCCCGAACACCATGGCCCCCAAGCGGCCGTTTCCTACAGGCAGGGCCTCTTCCCATTTTTGAGCCGGCTTGTCATACCAGAGCACGGTACCGGGATTAAAGGTTTTTTGGTCTATCTGTTGTGACACATTCTCATTCTGTGCAAAGAGCTGTGGGCCAGCGATACAGAGACAAAGGATTATGCTGACTGCAATTCTTTTCATCTTCTTCACCCTCTCTTTAGATTATTTTCCAGATCGATCCAAAGTTATTTTTACAGTTTTCTGACTTTCCAGCCTTATCCATAAAATCAGATCTTCTCCAGCAGGTCCTTTTCTGATCCCCTGTCTGAAATCCTTACCATCTGTTTTCTCTCGGCCATCGACAGTGAGCTTTGACAACTTATTTCCCCAGTTCTTGACAATAACTGCCGGATTCAGGAGAGGGGAGTTTTCAGATGCCTTCAGAATAAATGTACAGGGATTCAACTCATTTGTTTCTAACTTTTCAGTGAGATAAGCACGCTCTGACTGATCATACTCTTCTCCCTTGTAGCCGTCTGAAAGCAATTCCATTTTCGGCGCATTAAGCCAGGATTTGGCCAGCGGCAAGAGTTCATGGGGCTTTTTATCCGTCATTCCCTGCAGCATGATTCGGGTCCGGGTTCTGCCGGTATATTCATAGTCTTTCCACTGAATAAATGTGGTCAGATTAAAATGGCTTGGACGGTCAGGTATTGTCACCCATCTACCGTCTCCGGGGATTTGAGCCACCGGCCAGTGGTCCCACCATCCGTATACTGAGGGGACCGGATCCTGCCTGTACCCTTTGGCCATTTTAGCCGCGTAAGTCCTGAAAAAGGGTGAATCCCACTTCCCTTCTACCGTCTCAACCGGATCGGGAGATAAGATAAAAAATGGGCGGTATTTCGATTTAAGATGCACATAGGACATGTTGGCCCCTTTTGGTTCAGGCATCTCCACCTTCAAGTCCTCATCAAGCCATGAATATTTATGGACCTCACCTGACATGTTCACGAGAGAAACTGCATCCTTTTCAATCACATCATCGGGATATTTTCCCGGTGGAATGACCACGATCTGTTCGGCCCAGTCATGGTTCCGTTCGGGCTTTGAGTAGTGCAGTTCCATTTTTCTGATTCCAACCATATCGGGATAGATGATGTGGAATTCGTCGCACCACTCGCCTCTGCCGTCATCGCTAACGGCGGCTATATCATAGAAGGCATCCGATAATGCGTAACGCCAGTGAATTACCACCCGGGCCTCAGTGTTTTCTATAAGCCGTACATGTGAATACCGGCAATACCGGTCCATGATCGGTTCCGCGCAGCTGACCACATCATTCCCCCATGTTTCGAGCCACTCATTTGTGTACCAGATCCCGTTTTCTGTAGTCCAGCAGGGAACAAAGCTTGCTCCCCTCCAGAATACCAGTTGAACCGGTGACTGATCAAACCGCACATACAGATCAGGGACATCGCTTACCCGCCACAAATCATCCCACTCCTTATAATAGTCAAGCCGTGTATAAAAAGCGCCGAAGCTTCCAGAACCTGCAGGCCCGATTGGCAGGCGGTCCCGCATACTCAGTGCAGGAACTGGAAGGTTGTTTACAGAAGTGTACTCCCCTCTGATTTCTTCAGCACTTTTAGCTTTGCCTGATATTTTTATTTCGTCCAGATTACCATCAAGGAAGAAATGGGCTCTCTGGGTCAGCTGAAATTCAGTCCATGTTTGAGGTTCAATGTTCCTCCCGATGGTCAGAGGTCCCCACCCTAAAGGAACATAGTTCCCTTTGATATCTAGAACAACGGCTTCTTTCCCGTTTATATAGATAGTGATTCTATTGTCCGGCTCAAATACTGCAGCTATATGCACCCACTTTCTCAAGGGAATTTTATTTTGAGTAATGGCTTTAAACCATGAACTTCCGGCACCCGCCATAAAGCCCACTCGTCCTTCTGGGTCGATCCCGAAAAAGAATCCCCTTAGCTGCCTGTATGAGCAATCGATGACAGGCGACCATGACCAGGGATAACTGGCAAGTGCGATCCATGACTCAACCGTAAAGGCCCCTGTCAGATTTTTTAAATTGTTCTGATCCCTCTTTATATAAGTGCGGAATCCATCCAGTGTGCGGAATCCATCCAGTTTGATCGCGCTGCCTGATATGCCGTCCACGTATTCATAATTCCCGAATAGCGCATCCTTACTCTGCTGAACCTTATCAATCACATATTCTTCATTCTTCTCATCAAAAGACCACCAGCTGATCAGGTCTCCGCTTTTCTCTAACCTAGTTGATCCTGATTGAGCATAAGCTGATGATACGGGCAAATTCAGCAGCAAAACCAGAATACAGATCTGAAGAATAATTTCTTTCCCTTTCATGACCACGTTCCTTTCACTCCAATTGCTTTCTCTCATAACGAAAGTGTAGGAAGATTATCAATATCCGAGAAGAGAGTCAATCAAATGAGCTAACTTGATGTAGTTAATTGTATATATTTCACGCCATTTTGCTTTAGGCAGGAAGTATTAATATTAAACTAAAAACTGAAATATTTGGGCACAGTTTTGGGCACACCTTACATTTT
>JAFDJF010000077.1 GCA_019307645.1 Deltaproteobacteria bacterium | reverse complement strand
GGGAACAAATAAGTTATCCGGAGGTATGTTTTTGACACAGGGCAAACCTGACGTTTGACTGGAAATTTTTGTCATTATTTTCTAACTTGCTGAGAATAAAGAGAAAGGCAAAAAACAAAAAAGGGTTACGAAATCAATTGGTTATGGAAAAACAGGTTCTTGTGGATAATTTTCTCCACATTTCAAATCTTGCGATTGCTTAATATTTCATAATTAATTGTCGAATATCGAATTTTTTGCCGTTTTTTCACGCTACAGAAAATAGTTGCTTGGTCATGGGGGCGTGCGGGCTTATGGGGAAAATACGGATTGCGCTGATGGCAGGTGGCTGGTCAAGAGAAAGGGACATTTCTCTGGTCGGCGGCAATGCGGTTTACAAAGCACTTGATAAGAACAAGTATGATGTAACACGGTATGACCCGCGCGATGATCTGTGGGAAATCATTGAACAGAAGGAAAATATAGACCTGGCATTTATACTGTTACATGGAAAATATGGAGAAGATGGCCGCATTCAGGGATTACTGGATATTCTGGGAATCCCGTTTGTGGGTTCCGGTGTCCTCGCGAGTGCGATGGCCGTGAACAAAAAGATAGCCAAAAAGATTTACAGGACGGAAGGTTTGACCGTTGCAGAGGATGTTACCATTAAGAAAGGCACAAAATTCTCGGTTACAAAAATAATGGAGACCCTTGGAAACAAGACAGTGGTGAAACCGTTGGATGAAGGATCAAGTCTGGGGATGGCCGTATGCGGAAATGAGGAAGAACTTCTGGCGGGGATTGAAAAGGCATTTCAATACGGAAATGAGATTATGGTTGAAGGGTTTATCAAAGGCCGGGAAATAACATGCTGTGTTTTGGGAAGCGATACGCTCGAGACGCTGCCTCTGATTGAGATTATGCCGAAGAAAAAATACCGGTATTTTGACTATGAGGCAAAATATAAAGCCGGAGCAACCCATGAAATCTGTCCTGCGAAAATTGAGGGGGTAACAAAAGAACGTGCAAGCGTGTATGCAATGAAGGCGCATAAAGCCCTGGAATGCAGGGGATGGAGCAGGACAGACATGATTATCCGAAACGAGGAAATTTATTTGCTGGAAACCAACACGATTCCGGGCATGACCGAAAACAGTCTTTTTCCTCTCGCTGCCAGGACTGCAGGCATGTCTTTTTCTGATCTTTTGGATAAACTAATCGGCTTTTCTCTGGAAAAGAGCGTGTGACCGCATCGGCTCAAGGTTGAAGCGATGAAGAAGGCTTCAAGGGGGCCAGGATTCGAGTGAAATGTTTAAAGATTATAATGGGTTACGATTGGTTTCAGGAAATAAGAGAGGAGATCGGGGATGTCGAAAGAATGCTGAAAGCGATGATCAAATCCCAGGAAAACAAACACTTGAATCCTGGACCCCTTGGACCCTTTTTCCCAACTTATTGGGAGAAGAATCACATCCTTTTATGTGTAATTGCTCAATTGAAACCATGTTTCACGTGAAACATGGTTTTGTCTTTTCAAACCACAGCGATTATGCTATCAACACCCAGTTGCTTTGGATGAGAGACAGTAGCCGGCCCCGCTCCGTTTTGGCAAACCACTAAACGGTTAACTTTATTTGATGGGTATGTTTAAATCATGGGACGCATTATATCAATAGCGAATCAGAAAGGCGGTGTGGGAAAAACGACCACTGCCGTTAATTTGTCGGCTTCTCTTGCCGCAGCGGAAAAGGCGTGCCTGCTAATCGATTGCGATCCGCAGGGCAATGCGACAACCGGCTTGGGGATTGACAGGTTGAGCCTTGAAAAAGGACTTTATAATCTTCTAATCGGGGACGGGGAAGAAGCAATTACGGAGCTTGGTTTTTCAGGATTGCACTTGATGGGGGCGACCCCAGATCTCATCGGCGCCGAAGTTGAGATGGTCTCGATGGAGGACAAAGAGTTCCGGTTGAGAAGAGGGCTTCAAGATTTGCGTAAGAAATATGACTATATCCTTCTGGATTGTCCTCCGTCTCTGGGGTTTTTGACCGTGAATGCATTGACGGCGTCTGACTCTGTACTTATTCCGCTGCAATGTGAATACTACGCTCTGGAGGGGTTGACGCAGCTGTTAAATACAGTTACAGCGGTCCGAAAGGGTTTGAATCCATCTCTCAAAATTGAACGGATACTGCTGACCATGTATGACAAGCGAAACAATCTCGCGCTTCAGGTGGCAGAGGATGTTCAGGCACATTTTGTTGGGTCTGTTTTTAAAACGATTATCCCGAGAAATGTGCGATTGAGCGAGGCCCCAAGCCATGGAAAACCAATTCTCCTATATGACATTCGTTCGAAAGGGGCTCAGAGCTATCTGGCCCTTGCGAGGGAACTGATCGGAAAGGATTAACAAGAGATGGCAAAACGAAAGGCTCTTGGGAAGGGGCTGTCGGCCTTAATACCTGACGCCGATAAAACCGAGACAGGAGAAGGGCAATTTTTCCTGTGTCCTGTTGAATCAATCGAACCAAATCCGTATCAGCCAAGGCAGAATTTTCCGGCCTTCGAGTTGGAAGAGATGGCCAACTCGGTCCGGAAAAAGGGGATTATTACGCCATTGCTGGTATGCAGGGCTGAATCCGGCTACCAGCTTATTGCCGGGGAACGAAGATGGCGGGCCGCACAGAAGGCCGGTCTTGAACGGGTTCCCGTCGTTGTGAGAGATGTTTCACCCACAGAATCCCTGGAACTGGCGCTTATTGAGAATATTCATCGAAGTGACTTGAACCCGATTGAAGAAGCGCTTGCCTATAAAAGACTGCTGGAAGAGACCGGGGGAACCCAGGATTCAGTGGCCGAGAGGCTGGGAAAGGACAGGTCTACCATCACAAATATGTTAAGGCTTCTCAAGCTGCCTGCATTTGCACAACAGGATGTGCTCGATGGACGCCTCAGCATGGGTCACGCACGAGTGCTGGCGGGAATCAAAAATGCCAACGAATTAAAACGGTTAAGGAATGCCGTAGTAGACAAAGGGCTTTCGGTGAGGCAACTGGAGGCTCTTGCAAAGCAGAAAAGGGCTCCTTCTCGTCCACGAAAAAGGAAACCCGACGAGGATTATTACATGCAGTCTCTGGCAGACAATCTCAAGCGATCTCTCGGTACCAAAGTGGATATCAGGAAGCAGGGCAAAAAGGGTAGCATTGTCATATATTTTTATTCCGATGAGGAGCTTGAAAGGCTTCTTGATTTTCTGGCCTGACCGCTGCCTTCTTCCATGTTTTTCTTCGGTTTTGTATTAAAATTTTGATCTGCACGGAAATAATGGTTGATCGCCATATATTGTGGCTATGGCAGGTTCGATTTTTACAAGGATAACACCATGAAAATAATGGTAATGGACGGGCAGGGGGGCGGCATTGGCGCCGCAGTGATCAAAGGACTCAGGGCGTCTGTCGGCAATTATATTGAGATCCTGGCCTTGGGAACCAATTCGATCGCGACCTCAACAATGATGAAAGCCGGGGCAAATAAGGGCGGTACAGGTGAAAATGCCATTGTCCAAACCAGCCGGAGGGCGGATTTGATTATTGGCCCGCTTGCCGTTATGATGGCAAATTCGATGATGGGGGAAGTCACGCCGGCAATGGCCGCTGCAGTCAGCTCCAGTGAGGCAAAAAAGATATTTATCCCTTTAACGCAGGAGCGCGTTGTAATTGTTGGGGTTTCCGCGGAGCCGCTGCCTCATCTGGTAGGTCAAGTCGTAGAGATGATCAGGGAGATGAACGAAGATGTGTGAATCAGCAGCTTACATTTTGAGGGACGGGACAGAAGACTTGATTGTTGAAAGTGTAGAGATCCTGGAAATCGATAATGGTCAGGTAAAGATACGCAATCTGTTTGGAGAGGAGCGTATCATAAAGGCCAGGGTCAAAACCCTCTCTCTGGTGGATCACAAGATAATTCTGGAGCCGCTGTAGGCTGTGCGGCCGGATTTTGGGTTGAAGCAGGTGCGGTTGGTTCGGCGGGGACGTAACCCCGCCCTACCGTTAGAAGAAACGTTCAGGCAATTGAAGATAATATTTTCCTTCTGCCTGTTTCCCTCTCTTAATGCACCCGTTTCCATAGATTCTGCATTTTAAAGCCAGTTCCTTCGAAGCCGTCCGCAACTGCTTTGCACTGAGCACACCGCTTTTTATCAGTTTCACGAGCGCCTTTATTCTAAAGCGGTCCATCCCCTTGTGGCGGGAAGACAGCTGGTCCGAATGACCGCCTTCCTTTATGATAAGCGGTTGCTGAATAAGATACACGGGATGCCGGCATGCGATCCTGAGCCACAGATCGTAGTCTTCGCAGGCAGGCAGGTTTTCGTCAAACAATCCAACGTCATCAAGAAGGGAGCGCCTGAGCATAACAGCGGAAGGGCTGACCAGACACAGCTTGAGGGAGGGCTCAAATATGTCCCCTGACGGCTTGAGATGCTTTTTTCGTGGGTTTACACGGCGGCCCTTTCTGATCCAGATTTCTTCGGTCTGGCACGCCATGGCGTTGGCGCTGGTTTCAAAAAACCGCATCTGAACTTCCAGCTTTTCCGGCAGCCAGTGGTCATCGGAGTCTAAAAACGCGATAAATGATGCGCTTGAGTTTTTGATGCCGGTGTTTCTCGCTGCCGAGACCCCCAGATTGGCTGGATGGGCGATATATTTAATCCGGTCGTTAAACCGGGCCACAGTCTTTTCAGTTTCGTCAGTGGAGCCGTCATCTACGACAATTATTTCAGAATCAATGAAAGTCTGTTCAAGGACGGATGAGATGGCTCGAATCACTCTGTCGGCCCTGTTGAAGGTAGGGATTATGACGCTGACGGCTGCCATCAGAAGGCCTGCCAGATCAGGGCAAGGAATCCGGCCAGAAAAAAGTTTCCCTCCACCAGGACTTCCAGGGTGGCTCCCGGATAAAGCCACCGTCTTTCATAGGCCAGCAGGCACAGAGCCAATGACAGGACAGGCAGAAGAACAAGATAAGAAAATGGACTTACCAGACCCAGAATCGGACTTCCCACAAGAATGAATGCGGTTGCGATGAGAATGAGTTTGACAAGGGTCAAGGTTTTTCTTTCTCCAAGGGTAATGGGCAGCGTCTCTGTTCCGACGATCAGGTCTCCTTGTACCTGAAAGATATCAAACAGGATTGCCCTTGTATAACTCATTGAAAACACTGCTAAACCGGCAACTATTATGGCTGGCCAATCAATATGTTTCAACGTCAGCAGGGGCAGAAGAATAATTACGGCCACCCACGCAAGCGCCTCTGAAAGGCTCCTGGAGCCTGGAATGTCTTTGATTTTGTAATAGGTGGATTTATGCCGGACGCTTTCGGGAACAAGGGGCAAGCTGTATGCAATTCCCAGAATATTCAAACCGCACAAGGCAACAAACGTTGGAAGTCCAACAAAACAGGATAGGGTAAGCGCTGCAGCAATGGCACCAATGCCTGTTATGATCAGAAGTACCCGGTGTTTTTTGAGGAATGCCGCTCTCTCAGGGTCATTATAGGCGCCGGCACCTTTGTCCAAAAAACGATTCAGCACATGCATGGCATAGACATACAGGAAAGCCAAAACGGGGAATATTGGACCCGTGGGTTTCTCCGAAAGCACAGCGGCTGCATATGCCAGGCAGAGGGCGCCTGATGCCACAATAACATCATTTGCCATCAATAACTTGATCCCCTTTTTTAACCCGTTGTAAAAGGGGGGGTCTCTTCGACCCTTGATACCTTCAATTTCACTGACAACTTTCTTAATCATCCAGTTGGGGGTGGATGCGCCGGCAGTCACACCGATAACCTTCATCCCGGACAGCGCTGTCTTGTCCAGATCTTTTTCCGTTTCAATGTGAAATGTGGGTATTTTTGCCGCCTTGGACACTTGGGCCAGTCTCAGAGTATTGCCGCTATGGAACCCGCCGACAACAACCGTGGCATCCACCTGCCCGGAAAAGGAACGGACCTCCTGCTGACGATGATAGGTGGCATCGCAGATGGTATGGAAGATCTGGAGTTCGGGGAATCGCTCTTTGAGGGCATTTACCACCTCGAGGTAGTTCTGCTCGTTTTGTGTTGTCTGGGCAACAACAAACACCTGGTCAAGATCCGGTAATTCGGAGACATCATCCACGGTTTGAATTACGTGGGCAGGGCCTTCACTGTAGCCCAGAAGACCGACCACTTCGGCGTGGCCTTTATTGCCAACAATAATCGCTGTGGACCCCTTCTTGGTATGATATCGGATAATCGCCTGGACACGCGCCACCTTGGGACAGGTGGCATCCACAATTTTCAGTCCCGTTTCTCTTATGGCCCGGCGATCCTGCGGGGGAATACCGTGTGCCCTTATAATGATGGTGCCTGATTTAAGAGCATTTAAGTCGTCGACCGGCCTAATCCCCTTTGATGCAAGCAGATCAAAGACCTGATGGTTGTGGATCAGAGGACCAAAGGTATAAAGGGGGCCCGTACCTTTGTTGGCCTCTGTGAGGACCATCTCCATCGCCCGACGGACCCCCATGCAAAATCCAGCGATTCTTGCCAGTTTAACTTTCAAGTTTTGAAGCCTCCGGAAGCAATCGGTCTTCGATGGCTGCAAAGTACCGATCAAGTGCGGAAACCAGGGTCTCGATGTCGTTGATACTTGTAAAGGTGCTGCGAAAACGTTTGCTGTGAGGGAGACCTTTTGTGTATGCGAGGAGAAGGCCCCGCATGTTTTTGGCTGCCCGCTTCTCACCATTCAGAAGAGACAAAAGGCGAAAGTGTTCCAGGATAACGGCCCTGCGCTCGGTTAACGGCGGTTGCCCCACCGCCTCACCGCGTTCCAGCGCTAAAATCTGCTTAAAAATCCAAGGGTTCCCGACAGCAGCCCGTCCTATCATCACGCCGTCGCAGCAGGTTTGGTCTTTCATTTTTTTTGCCAGGGCAGGGGTTAAGACATCACCGTTACCGATTACAGGGATGCTCAACCGTTCTTTGACCTTTGAGATGATCGTCCAGTCGGCATGCCCGGAAAACCCCTGGGTCACAAATCGGGGATGCACCGTTACCGCATCGGCGCCGCAGTCTTCTGCCAAAAGTGCAATGTCCTCAGCAGTCCCCTGGGTGGGAGACCATCCGGTTCTTATCTTTACTGTCAGGGGTACGGAACATGTTTTTCGAACAGAAGAGACAATCTCTTTTATTTTCTGCAGGTCGCGCAGAAGTGCTCCGCCGGCACCGGTTTTTACGACTTTTTTTGCCGGGCAACCCATATTAAGATCTAGAATGGTGGCTCCGGCTTCAACCGCTATCTCGGCAGCGGCAGCCATAACATCAGCGTTGGAGCCGAAAAGCTGTATGGCAAGCGGTTTTTCAGCAGGGTGGCTTTTCAGATAGTCATAGGTCTTCTTTTTCCCCAGGACCAGCCCCATGGCGCTGATCATCTCGGTAGTGACCAGACCTGCCCCCAGAGGCTTCACGATGAGTCGAAAGGGCAGGTTGGTTGTCCCTGATATGGGCGCCATAATGAGGCAGTTTTTCAGTTTCAGGTTACCAATTTTCAGCATTTTGCAGCTTTAAATTTGATGTGTTGTAACTGTTTAAGTTTTTACCAATAATGCTTGGCGAACCGTGGGGATCTCTTTTTAGAAGCCCGCATCATAACTGACATCCGCTATTATGCCCGCCAGACCCGGATTTTAAGCAACGTAAAGGCAGAGAAGGGCAATTTTGCGCGGGAGACCTGCTTTGTAGACCACCAATGACAAATTGCGTATTTAAAGAATGGTTCACGGTACAAGGCACACGGTATAAGGTCTTGATTCAAATGAAGACGCGTTTTTCTTTAAACCTTGAACCTTATACCTTACACCTTAAACCTTGCCTCAATGACTCACAAATATGCGGACTTCTAAAAAGAGACCCTCACGGTTCGCCAAATCCGATTATGCTTTTCAAAACGCTAAACTGTTACGATGTGTTAAATATTGACGATCTCGTAAAAAGTCCGAATTTCGACGGTTTCGTAAAATGTTCAAGATCAAGGCTTGCAAATCCTGAGGAATGAGGCGTAGTTACTTTACGCCGCAGTGACGAAGGAT
>JAFDJF010000560.1 GCA_019307645.1 Deltaproteobacteria bacterium | reverse complement strand
ACAAAAACTCCTTCCTTCTACATTCGAAATTTTTGCCCATAGGTCACGTCTTCAGCGTGATTCGATATTCGGTTTTACTTATGCCTTATTGCATGCATATCCGGGGGGGCTCATCTGAAACTCCTTAAGTTAATGCCATTGACTGTAGGGTTTACTGTATCCTCCTAGGCCTTGATTTCATTAATTACTTCACCGGGATTGGGAAATCGATGGACTTCGGATTTGGAGAAAACCGTCTTTCCGTTCACAACAACATCAAAGATTCCTTTGCTGCCGGGCACCAGCTTTGTTTCTACATCAAATTCTTTGAGCAGTTCTTCCGCCAAACTGGCGGCAGTGGGCTCATAGTTTCATACACTGCAATAGTGGATTTGAATCTCCATAATATTGTGCCTCCGGATTGTCGGGTCTGCGTTCCCATTTTCGCGTATTTCGTAGTCCTCTCCCTCATCCATCATGACCATCTGAGCAGTTAGCAAAAAACAAAAATTGACCTGTAAGAATCTTATATACTATAAAAGGGAGGACTATGTCATCAATTAATCTACGTTACCAATTAATTAAAAGGAGAAGCAAGTATGGCTGAACGGGTATGTCCTTCCTGGGTGGGGTATTTTCTGCTAAGCCCTTTGCGGAAACTTTTCGAAAATCCAGATAAGATGCTGGGTCAATTCGTTCGAAAAGGGATGATTGTCCTGGAACCCGGCTGCGGCATGGGTTATTTCACATTGCCTTTGGCTGGAATGGTTGGGCCTCGGGGCAGGGTGGTGGCATTGGATATCCAGGAAAAGATGCTGTCCGTCCTGGGTCGCAGGGCCAAAAAGGCCGGTCTCATGGACAGGATTGATCTTCGACTCATTGGCGCAGATGGCCTGGGTATTGACGACCTTTTCGGCAAGGCGGACTTTGCCGTCCTTCTTCATGTGACTCATGAGGTGCCGGACCAGGATGCTTTTTTCACTGAATTATGGGCGGCGCTCAAATCCGGAGGCAAACTCCTCGTTGTCGAGCCTAAAGGCCACGTATCACAAGACCAGTTTGAACAATCCCTGGGCATCGCATACAAGGTCGGATTCACTTCTGAATCATTGCCTTACAAGAAACGTGGTCGAGTGGCCTTGCTGGGTAAATCATGATTCTTTCACTTTGTTCCCAGTCTCTGTGTTTATCCTGAAAGGATTTCAAAAAACAGCGGCCTTTTTTGTCTCGCAGGTCATAGATAGTGTGTCTCAGGATCGTAATTGGGATTCCCCCTTTTAAGTTAACCGTTATTTCATATCGACTGAATCCGGCGATGACTCCCCTGATTATCTCTCCTTCGAGCAGAGTCATAAAAGAAACCTTTTTTTCTTTCATAAGGGGAAAAAGGGTTTTGTTCTTGACATGATATCTTTTTCCGGGTGCGAGGATAGGCTCCAGTCCAAGGTCCTTCACCTTTTTGTCCATTTTTAGCAACGGTCTTACGGATTCGGACAGCTCTTGCGGATATACCAGCTTGATATTGACCTTTGGCAGGAGTTCTTCACCTTTGCCCTCAATTTTTACCTTTATGTCATATTTGAGGTTTTCCGTTACTTCGGCTTTGACAATGCGGTGGTTGTGGAGATGAAATACCCACGGCTGTTTTGATGAGAGAGCTTGATCGAGAATTGAAATATTATAAAATTCATCCAGGTACTCCTGTAAACCAAGTAGATGTGCCATACAAATCCTCACTATGACTGAAAGTTTATGGTTCTTCTCCCAATTAGTTGGGAGAAAGGGGTCCAGGATTCGAGGGTTCAAGTGTTTATTTTATGGGTGGAGAGATGTTTACTCCTCCTCCTGTTCCATATCCATTACGACGTGATTTTCTATTTTGAATGTATCATCATCAACCTGCCTGATATACAAAGATTCCCTTAATTTAACAGGATGCCCTTCGACTTTTATTATGGTTCCCTTTGGTACTTTTATAGTGAACTCCGTATTCTCTTTATCTGAGTTGCTCATTTCTTTTCCTTCTTATTTAACCCTGCAGTTAAAGGCCGGTAAAATTCCGGGCGTCTGTCGATGAATCGATCGTTCCTGGGCGTAATGGCCTTGTTTCTTGCTTGTGCCGGATCAATTTCAGAAAGAAGGATCCCTGTTTTGGTTTCCCCCATTTTAGCCATGGTTTCTCCAAAATTATCTACGATCTGGCTTTTCCCGGTGAATGTGAGAGGGCTTTTCCCTCCCCTGGACTCAGTCCCAACGCGATTGGCTGTGATTGTGAACACGCCGTTTTCCAGAGATCGGATCTTCATTGCCCTTTGACAGTGGGGAAGCACAAGGTTGGCTGGATGACAGACGATATCAGCACCATTTAGTGCAAGTGCTCTTGCCGATTCAGGAAACCACCAGTCAAAACAGATCATCATACCTATTTTTGCCGGACCAATATCAAAGACTCGAAACCCTGTGTCTCCGGGGGTAAAAAAGTCCTGTTCTTCAAGGAATAAATGTGTTTTGCGATACTTGCCTATAAATCCATGGGGGCCAATGACGGCGGCCGAGTTGAAAAGGTGTCGCCCGTCCCTTTCTGCAAGACCGAATACAAGGTATGTATCCATGTCCCGTGCCGTTTCTATCATGTCCCGGCATGTCCTCCCGGAAGGGATTTCTTCCGAAAGGGTTTCTATCTCTTGTCTGGAGGCAAACTGATACCCGGTATTGAAGAGCTCGGGGAGAACAACAAGATCAGCCTTGGTGGAAGACAGATCCTGAATCGCTTTTTCCACATTGGCCTGGGTTTCGCCAAACTCCGGATGATTTTGGTAAACGCCTATTATCATTTTTTTCTGCTATTCCGGCAAAGGGTCGTGCCCCGTGTCCAGTGATCAGTGATCAATATCCGGCAATCCCGCTTGCAGCGGGATCTACGCTGCGCTCCGACCAGTAACCGGCCCCATACGGCAAAATGGGCTCTCAGACGCACGTTGATCACTTGCATCAAGGCCATAAATTGTGATTTATGGATTATCTTCACCGGACAGGTGATTTGGCAATAAAAGGTTCGGACGATCAGTTATTGCGATGAAATAAATGACATAAATTTGATCGTCTGTCAAAGGTATTGCTTGAGAAGCACAAGTTTGGGCTTGGTTGCCTGCTCACTGAAAAAGGCCGGGATTGACGTTAGCGCTTTTATGGCTTCATTTTTTGTGGCATAAAGGCCCCAGAACACAACAAAACAATCTTTCCCATTGATTTCCTTTGGAAGGATGAACATTCGGCGGTCGAAGTTTGCTTGCTGAAAGGCGATTTGAACCGACTTGCCAACGCAGACAACCTCAAGCTTCAAGGCATACGCCTCGGGAAACTGTTTTACTTCTTCGTAGTATTCCAATGCAGCGTCCTGAAACTCCGATTGTTTGATAAGAGCCGTTAGATCCGGAGGCGTATATTGGCCAGGTTCTGATTTCTTTTCTTCTTCTTTTTTGAGTTTCGGCAGTTGTTGAGGCTCCTTTACCTTCTCAACTGTGGGTGGAACCTCTTTTTTTTCTTGTTGCGCTTCTTTCTCCTCTGCTATGACGGGGGCGACTCCTGTGATGGTGATGGCAAAGCCCGGTAACGAAGCTGTCGCCGCCCCGTCGCTGACCAGGATGACGATATTTTCATAGGTGCCCACATGGTCGCGCTGAGGCGTGCCGGTCAAACTGCCGGTGTTGATATCGAAAGTCGCCCAGCCGGGTTGATTGGCAATGAAAAATGTGAGCTTGTCGCCGGGATCCATGTCGCTAGCTTTCGGAATAAAACTGTAAAGGGCTCCTTCACGTACGCTGGTTACCGGTGGCCCGCTGATAGTGGGGGCGGTATTTACCTTTATGGCCGTGAGTTCATGGGCAGGCTTTTTTTCAGGCCTTATTTCCGGCTCAGCCTCTTTGCGCGGCATTGTTTCCATCTTTTTAGTAACAAATAAAGGCTTTTCATCCTTTA
>JAFDJF010000076.1 GCA_019307645.1 Deltaproteobacteria bacterium | reverse complement strand
TGCCAGGCGAATTTGTTGGAATATTTTTCATCTACTGGCCTAATCTAGAGCGTTTTGAACTCAAATTTTATGCAACGTTAGGGTTTACTGTTTCTTCAACTTCTTCAGTATGCCCACCAGCTTCATATTGTGGGGCTGGTCGTTTATGATTTCCTCAAGAAGAGAAATAAAGCCCCCCATGTTTTGTCGGTACTCAAAGGTCTTCTGGAGTGTGGATCTGACGATATAATCATTGGGGTCTTTTCTGAATGCCTGCCCCAGAATTCTGGCTGCTTCCTGGTAGTCACCGAGTTTGTAATGGCAAAAGCCTTCCTGCTTCAAGAAAAACATATCATCAGGGGCCAGACGTTGCGCAGCCCGGTACTCGGCTGCAGCTTCTTTTAATTTTCCCGATTCCCTGAGCTTTTGGCCTAAAAGACCGTGCAGGTGTGCGTCATCCCTAGTGGCGGGAAGATCTACTACCTTTTTCAGCTCCCGGATCACTACTTCATCGGGGCGGTTCATCCCTTTTAATCTGAAAACTTGCCTCCGGGCAAAGCTGTCTTCAGGGTCGAGTTCGCGGATTTTTTCATACAGTTCGAGGGCCTCATCCCACCGCTTCAACCGGTTCAATATCAGGGCTTTTTCTCTCAGAAAATGGACGTTCTCTTTGTCGTTTAAAAGGGAGGAATCCAAAATCTCCAGCGCCTCCTTAGAACGGCGCATTTCCCTTAGGGCCCTGGCTATCCTCAACTGAATGTATTGCCGTGAGTCATTCATGGAAGCCCGGCGGAAACATTGGAGGGCTTCTTCGAATTTTTCCTGTTTAAAGTAAATTTCTCCCAGGATATACTGGGCCTGGGGGTGTTGCGCATCTGATGAAAGAATTGAATCGGCCAGGATTCTGGCTTCCGTAGTCCTGTCCTGCCTCAGATACAGTTCCGCCAGGCTTGATTTCAGCAGAAAATTGTCCGGGGCTTCATCAAGGGCTTCCTTTAGCTCGTTTTCTGCCTCCTGAAACCGGCCCTTTTTTTTCAAGTCTCTGGCATGTTCCCATTTAATGCGGCAAAATTGGCTAAGCGTCATGATATGCCCCGGATTTTGAACCTGTAGTTCGGGTGGTTTTTTGCGAGACCAATCGATGCCCCCTCATGCTTTGGATCTGCCTTTTCCCCTACCCAAAACCATCGCCATTGTCAAATATGAGAGATAATTAAAAAAATATTGACACTTAACATTTATGTCATTAACATATTAAAGTTCAACCTCAATTTTTGTAAGATTAACGGATTAAATGGACCAGATTTTTAACAACGTAGTAGTCATTATCAATGCAACAGGGGTACTCCTATCCTTGTTGCTTGTCGTTTTGGTGGTCAAAGCCAGACGACCGGGCCTGATAATGGCGAGATGACTTCACCCAGATTCTCAAGAATCCGTTATCAGGCCTGCAGCCTGATAACGGATTTTTTTTTGATCTAAATTTTTACGTGAACCCTAAGGGACTTGGAGAAAGGTCATGTCCAGAGAAATCACTATCTATGATACTACCTTGCGTGATGGGACCCAGGGTGAGCAGGTCAATCTTTCAGCCGAAGACAAGCTGCGGATCGCCAAGAAGCTTGATGAATACGGCATCCCGTACATCGAGGGGGGATGGCCCGGTTCAAACCCGAAAGATGCGCGTTTTTTTGAGCTTGCACGGAAAAGCACTTTCAACTCAGCACGGATAACGGCCTTTGGCAGCACCCGACGGTCAATGATGCGTCCTGAAAAAGACAAGAACCTCAAGGCGCTCCTGGAGACCGGGGTTGAGACAGTGGCGGTATTCGGCAAGAGTTGGGACCTTCACGCGTCACAGATCCTGGAGGTATCTTTAGATGAAAATGTGGCAATGATTGAAGACAGCGTTGCCTATTTAAAGAAAAATGGGCGTGAAGTGATATTCGATGCAGAGCATTTTTTTGATGGATACAAACACAATTCGGAGTATGCCTTAAAAACAATCAGGGCGGCCATGAACGGGGGCGCGGACATCGTGGTGTTATGCGATACAAATGGCGGCTCCATGCCGGATGAGATCTCAAGAATTGTGAGGGAAGTAATTCCGCACACAAGTATCCCTGTTGCGATCCATGCACACAATGATTGCGGTCTTGCGCTTGCGAACTCTCTGGTTGCAGTCAATGCCGGCGCAACCATGGTTCATGGTACGATTAACGGTTATGGAGAACGGTGCGGGAATGTGGATTTGATCTCCGTTATTGGAAACCTGCAGCTTAAACTAGGCCATCAATGCATTCCTGAGGACTGGCTGCCCCACTTGACGGAGCTTTCCCGTTTTGTGAGCGAGGTGGCCAATGTGCCGCCTTTGAATCAGAGGCCTTTTGTGGGAAAAAGCGCCTTTGCGCACAAAGGTGGCGTACACGTAAGCGCCATTGAAAAAAATCCTGCCGCCTACGAACATCTGGATCCGATGCTGGTGGGGAACAGACGCAGGGTGCTGGTTTCAGATCTTTCCGGCAAGAGTAATATAGAATACAAGTCCCGTGAAATGGGTATCAGGTTGGGAGGAAAGGGTTTTGACAGCCAGAAGATAGTCAATAAAATTAAAGAATTAGAGGATCATGGGTATCAATTTGAGGCGGCCGAGGGGTCGCTGGAGCTTTTGATCAAGAAGGCAACGGGCCAGTTTAAAGAGCCCTTTGTTCTTGAGTCTTTTCGGGTAACCATTGAAAAGAACAAGGACGGAGAGACCTCCTCACAGGCGACCATCAAGATTGCCGTGGGAAACGATGAAGAGATTACCGCCGCTGAAGGGGATGGCCCGGTCAATGCCCTGGATAATGCCCTGAGAAAGGCTTTGACTAAATTCTTTCCACATATTAATGAGATAGGCTTGGTAGATTTTAAGGTTCGCGTCATTGACGGAAGTGAGGCAACCGCAGCCAAGGTACGGGTTCAGATAGAAACCCGGGATGCCCGTGAGATCTGGACCACCATCGGTGTTTCAACAGATATCATTGAAGCAAGCTGGCAGGCGCTTGCCGACAGCGTTCAGTACAAACTTTCAAAGGAAGTGGAGTCATAGCGGAGGTTCTTCATGTCAGACCCAGTAATCATATTTGATACAACACTGAGAGACGGTGAACAGTCACCGGGTGCCAGCATGAACACTGCCGAGAAACTGCGGCTGGCCAAACAATTGGAAAAGTTGGGCGTGGATGTCATGGAGGCCGGTTTCCCTGCCGCATCTAAGGGTGACTTTGAAGCCGTGAAGCTGATTTCCGAAACCATACGGGAAACCCAGGTGGCCGGCCTGTGCAGGACCGCAAAAGGGGATATCGATCGTGCATGGGGGGCGGTAAAAGATGCCGCACACCCAAGGATTCATACTTTCATTGCCACGTCGGATATCCATTTGAAACACAAATTAAGAATGACCCGTGAACAGGTGATAGAGACGGCAGTTGAAGCTGTCAAATATGCAAAGTCGTTTACGGACAATGTGGAGTTTTCTGCAGAGGACGCATCAAGAAGCGATTGGGACTTTCTCTGCCAGGTATATGGTGCAACCATAAAGGCAGGCGCTACTACTGTGAACGTGCCGGATACCGTGGGATATGCCCTTCCTGATGAATTCGCCCAGTTGGTTGCATATCTTCTGGAAAATACGCCCGGCATTGAAAAGGCCATAATAAGTACTCACTGCCACAATGACCTGGGCCTTGCCACAGCCAATACCCTGGCCGGGATCAAGGCAGGTGCGCGACAGGTCGAGGTAACGATCAACGGTATTGGGGAGAGGGCAGGGAATACCTCGCTCGAGGAGGTGGTGATGAGCCTTTACACCCGGAAGGATCTTCTGGATTTGACCACCCGTGTGAAAACCGAGGAGATCTATCCAACCAGTCGACTGGTGAGCATGACTACCGGGATTGTTGTGCAGCCCAACAAGGCCATCGTGGGTGCCAATGCCTTTGCCCATGAAGCGGGTATACATCAGGACGGGGTCCTGAAAAACAGGATGACCTACGAGATTATGGAACCGAAGACGGTTGGCCTTGACACAAACCGTCTGGTGATGGGAAAACACTCCGGACGCCATGCCTTTAGAGAAAAATTGTCGGAACTGGGCTATGACGTGACTCAAGAGGAACTGAACCGCCTGTTTGAGAAATTCAAGGCACTGGCGGATAAGCGGAAGGAACTCGTCGACGAGGATATAGAAGCCCTGGCGGCCGAAGAAATCCTCCGTGTACCGGATGTTTATGAGCTCAAATACCTTAATGTGGTAAGCGGCACGGTTACCGTGCCAACCGCAACAGTCAAGTTGAAAATCAAGGGCAAAGAATCACAGAAGGCGGGATTTGGTATCGGTCCCATTGACGCGACCTTTAACACCATCGCCAGGATGACCGGCTCCAAATCAAAACTTCTGCGCTTCACGGTCAGTGCAATCACGGGCGGAATGGACGCCCAGGGTGAAGTGACCGTTCGGCTAGTTGAAGACGGCCTTGTGGCACTGGGCAAGGGCACTGATCCCGACATCATTACGGCGAGCGCAAAGGCATTCATAAATGGTTTAAATCGTCTTGAATACCTGAAGAAGAATCCGTCCCTGATATTGGATTAAAGGATAACGACCCATGACGACAGCAATGACCATTACAGAAAAAATTCTTGCCCGGCATGCAGGCAAAGAGTCGGTGAGTCCGGGGGAACTGATAGAGGTCAACATCGACCTGGCCCTGGCAAACGATATTACCGCGCCCCTGGCCATTCGCGTGTTTGATGAGCTGGGCACGGGAAAGGTCTTTGACCGTGAGAAAATCGCACTGGTACCTGATCATTTTGTGCCGAACAAGGACATCCCCTCTGCCGAGCAGGCCAAAATCATGAAGGATTTTGCCCGCCGAAACAAGATCAAGCACTATTTTGAGGCGGGAGAAACGGGCATTGAACACGTGATACTTCCTGAAAAAGGGATTGTTATCCCCGGCGATCTGGTTATCGGGGCGGACAGCCACACCTGCACATACGGCGCGCTGGGCGCTTTTTCAACCGGCATGGGAAGCACGGATCTGGGCGTTTCCATGGCCACAGGCAAAACATGGCTCAAGGTGCCTTCTGCCATCAAGGTTGTTTACGAAGGCAGGCTGCGTCCATGGGTGGGAGGAAAAGACCTTATTTTATATACGATCGGATTGTTGGGTGTAGCGGGTGCGGTTTACAAGACCCTGGAATTTACCGGGGAGACGATCAGAAACCTTTCAATGGCCCAGAGGCTTACCATGGCCAACATGGCGGTGGAGGCGGGCGCGAAAAACGGTATTGTTGAGCCTGATGAAATCACGCGCGCTTATATGGATGGAAGATCTCAGCGGGAAGGCGTTTTTCTGACCAGTGACCCGGATGCAGGCTATGAACGGGTGATCCATGTGGATGTTGCTCAGATCGGACCCCAGGTTGCCCTTCCCCATTCACCTGACAATGTCCGGCCCGTGTCAGAAATTGGTGTGGTCAAGGTTGATCAGGTCTTTATCGGGTCATGTACCAACGGCCGAATGGAAGACCTGCGGGAAGCGGTCAAGGTGTTGTCCGGGCACACTGTTGCACGGGATACGAGACTTATCGTGATTCCGGGGTCACCTTATGTTTATAAAACCGCTATTGACGAAGGGATCATCCAGACGATGCTGGACGTCGGGGCTGTCATTGGTCCGCCCTGCTGCGGCCCGTGCCTGGGCGGTCACATGGGAATCCTGGCTGAAGGTGAAAAGGCTATTTCCACCTCTAACAGGAATTTTATCGGTCGGATGGGCCATGCAAACAGCGAGGTGTATCTTGCAAATCCGGCCATAGCTGCGGCTTCTGCCGTGTTGGGACGGATAGGCGCGCCGGAGGAGATTTGATTGAACGGTTTAGAGGAGAGATGAAGCCCATGAATTTTGAAGGCAAGGTTTGGAAATTTGGTGACCACATTGACACGGATGTGATTATCCCTGCCAGATTCCTGAACGTATCGGATAAAGATGAACTGGCAAAAAGCTGTTTTATTGACACCCGGCCTGAGTTTGCTTTGAAGGTCGGATCAGGGGATATTATTGTTGCAGGGATCAATTTTGGGTGTGGTTCCTCCAGGGAGCATGCCCCCTTGGCCATAAAGGCCGCGGGTGTGGGTGTGGTCATTGCCAAAAGCTTTGCCAGGATATTCTACAGAAATGCATTCAACATCGGCCTTCCTATCCTGGAATCAGAGGAAGTGCCGGATTCCTTTTCAGAGGATGACCGTATCGCCGTAGATCTTTTGACAGGAGAGATCAAGGGACTTGACAGCGGGCAGCAATTCCATGCAAAACCGATTCCGCCTTTTATGCAGGAAATCATCCGTGCGGGAGGCCTGGTTAATTATGTTAAGGGGAAAAAATGATAAGCGACAGTGTAAAAAAGGGTATAGAACGGGCCCCTCACCGTGCCCTCTTCAAATCCATGGGATATACGGATGAAGAACTGACGCGGCCGCTGGTGGGTATTGCCAGTTCCGCCAATGATATTATCCCGGGGCATATCCATTTGGACAAGATAGTGGAGGCCGTTAGGACCGGGGTATTAATGGCGGGCGGTATGCCTGTGGTTTTTGGCGGCATCGGCGTATGCGACGGCATCGCAATGAATCACATCGGCATGAAGTATTCACTGGGGAGCCGTGAATTGATCGCGGATTCTGTTGAGGTGATGGCCATTGCCCATGCATTTGATGCCCTGGTACTGGTGCCCAACTGCGACAAAATCGTGCCCGGAATGCTCATGGCGGCGGCAAGGCTGGACATCCCTGCCATCGTAGTGAGTGGCGGTCCCATGCTTGCAGGCAGACATCCTGACGGTGACCCAGACCACAAAATCGATCTTATCTCTGTATTTGAGGCCGTGGGAGCGGTAAGTTCCGGAAAGATGTCTGTCGATACACTGACCGAGATGGAGGATACGGCATGCCCCACATGCGGTTCCTGTGCCGGGATGTTTACGGCGAACTCCATGAATTGCCTCACTGAAGCCATCGGTCTTGCATTGCCCGGTAACGGCACGATCCCGGCGGTTATGGCAGCAAGGTTCCGTCATGCCAAAAAGTCTGGGATGCAGATCATGTCCCTGATCAAAGACCAGATCACGCCAAGGAAGATCATGACCGAAAAGGCCTTTGCCAATGCCCTGACAGTTGACATGTCCCTTGGGTGTTCAACCAACACCTTGCTCCATCTTTGGGCCATTGCGCGGGAGGCGGGGATTTCTCTGGAACTTGAGAGAATAAATGAGATAAGCCGGCGAACGCCGCAGCTGTGTTCTTTAAGCCCTGCCGGAGGGCATCATCTGGAAGATCTTAATCGTGCCGGTGGCATCAATGCGGTGCTGAAGGAGTTGTCCGATGCCGGTCTGATCAACGAGGACTGTTTGACTGTGACAGGGAAAACCGTTGGAGAAAACCTCAAGGCTGTGGAGATTCGTGATCGTGAAGTGATCAAATCAACCACGACCCCATATCGAAACGAAGGCGGCCTTGCTGTCCTGTTTGGGAATATTGCTCCCGGCGGATGTGTGGTTAAACAGGCCGCGGTTGCAGAAGACATGCTTTGTCACGAGGGGCCTGCGCGAATCTTTGACACGGAGGAAGAGGCCACGGATGCGATTATGACGTCAAAGATCAATGGGGGCGAGGTCCTGGTAATTCGCTACGAAGGCCCCAAGGGCGGGCCTGGCATGCGTGAAATGCTGACGCCCACATCGGCCATCGCCGGAATGGGCCTTGACGGTCAGGTGGCGCTCATCACGGATGGACGATTTTCCGGGGGTACAAGGGGCGCATCCATCGGACACGTATCCCCCGAGGCCATGGAAGGCGGGCCTATCGCGGCAATAAAAGACGGCGATATGATAGAGATTGACATCCCGAACAAGAAAATAAACGTCAAATTGTCGGATGAGGAAATTCAAGAGCGCCTTTCAGCCTGGAGCGCCCCTGAGCCCAAGATAAAACAGGGGTATATGGCCAGATATGCGCGCGGGGTTTCTTCGGCCAGTGAGGGTGCCGTATTTGATTAACGACGGTGAAAGAAATATTCAAAAGGGAGGGGGTGCTTGTGGCAAAGCTGACAGG
>JAFDJF010000559.1 GCA_019307645.1 Deltaproteobacteria bacterium | reverse complement strand
CCTTTATCGGCCCCCATGGCCAGGGCCGTGCGAATCGTCTCTGTTACCCTTTTGGGGCCCAGTCCGACAACGGTGACCTCGCCGCCGAATTTCTCTTTAAGACGCAGGGCCTCTTCCACGCCGTATTCATCATAAGGATTCATAACCCATTTGATATCATCGGTAACAATTGATTTTTCGTCAGATCCAGTTTTAATCTGGGATTCTGTATCCGGCACCTGTTTCAAACAAACGATAATGTTCACTTTGTCCTCCTTTTATTACGAGTTTAATGTCTATAATCCTAAATCCGGCAGTTCCATTAAACAGTCAAATGGTTTTAATACATAAAAACGAAGAGATCGTCGCCGCACAAGCCACCCCGCAGATTGACGCAGAGATTGCGGAAAAGTGCCATTTCTGGATGGAAACCAGCCGGCTATTTATCCATGGTGGTTGATAGCACCGCATCCTCATGGTGTCAAGATTTTTTGGATATTATTGAGCGATATCAGGGATAAATCAGCCACATAGTCCTTGACAGGAAACAAGCGTATAAATTACAGTCAACCCATTGAATTCAAAATAGCAATCCACGTCCTCCCGGCGTGGTCAGAATGATGAATGGCTGATTATATCGAAATGGATGTCGTAGCTTCATTGTCTCCGGAATCGTTTTGGCAAAAGGATTCTTTCCGCTTTATCAAACCGGAAGAGTTTGGGGAGCTTGGCATTGACCCGGCTGATATCCCTTTGGGGACCTTTGCCGCCCTGCAGCACCCGTCCCATCTTCCCAGCAAATTCGGTGGAAATGCGTATGGGGTTGGCCTTTTTGAGGCCTACGACCGGCTCAAGCCGGAAGATATAAAACTGCTTCAATCCGTCACCTTTGACAATACCGAAGATATCAGAAACAATTATAAAGGCCTTAATGCCCTGTATGCCCATATCGGGCTGCTGATCAGGTTTTCAAGCCTTGGAAAGCCCTATTATCTGATTCCGGTTCATCTTGCGTCTGAAACGCTTACCCACATCAAATCCAAAGTCAACGAGATAACTAAAATAGTCGGTTTTCACCGGAAGAAATATCTTAAGGAGTATTATGATATCGGCCTGGTGACACATCAGGATGCATTGATTTCCCGAGCCCTCTCCTTTCGGTTCAAGGAGCACAATTTTGTTGCCATTGACTCTATTGACAAACTGCGAAGCCTGAATCAAACACTGGATTTGGTAATTCTTCCGAGAGATCTCCATGAAATTATTCTCATGGAGAATTTCAATCCTTTTTCGCAGGAGATGCCCTCTAAAAAGCAGGTTGAGCAGTATGCCGTTTATTTCCTCTGGAAACTGTACAATGTTTTAAAGCCGGACGGGGAAATATTTGTCATATCAAATGTCTATCCCCCAAAGACAAATCGAACGGCAGAGATAATCTTCCAGACAAGTCAAGAAGAGAAAGACTTTTTTCTTTTTACCCACATTTTCAAAACAAAAAAAAGGTACAGGCCGAAAGCCCGGCCGCTTCAGGTCAATATCTTTGATTTCCAGAAGTACCTGAGCGGTCTTTACGTAGAACAGGAAGATCTTGACAAATTGCTCGGGGGAAAAAGTATCGATGATATGACCCTTGGGCAGCTCGGCGGCCTGCCCTATCTCAACTTTCCACTTTTTGATCCATCTTTCCTTCGCGACCAGGAAAAGGCCTGGGCCAAGCTCCTTTCCATTCACTTTGACAAGATCTTCCTGAAGCCCCTGGTCCCCCCGGCAATAAGCGAGGACTGGAAAAAAAGGTTTGCCACACCAGACTACATTCCAACATACATGATGATCTACCTGGGGCAGAAGAAACCTTTGAAAATCACAATGACCGAGCTTATGCGGGAGACGGCGGAATCGCGACTTCTGGGCTGTCCGCCGGATTTTCTGGCTGAGTATCGGGACAAGTTCGCGTACGTGATTCAAACGCTAAGTGTCCTGGAGCGGTTGAAAGACGGGACCTATAAAGGACTGCCGGAAATCTTCATAGACCGTCTGAGGCAGCCCCTCGTAAACAAGAACAGAAGATTCAATGCCCTGAGCGACGTAATCAGGCTGATAAAAAAGATCAGGAAGCTGGAAAAGGTGAGGGAGTACTTGAATCCCGACAAGATCGAGGGAACAAAGACAGGGGTCCTCGAAAATCTTGAGGCCCTGACCTTTTTTGGATTCAGTCACAATGAATTAAGGGAAATTATCTATATCGTATTCGGCCACACATCTCTTGGGCGCATCATATCCGGAAAGATGAGTGAAAAGGCCTTCAAACCGGCGTTGGATCTGGCCCAAACTTTTGACACGCAGCAGGCCGTTAACCTGCTCCGTTATTGCCGATTGATGACCATGGCTGAAACTGAGGCCGCAAGGGGCTCTGATTTAACGGAGGAACAGCTTGCAGAGCTTTTTGATATCTACGGGTCGGCCGTAAGGGTTGTGAGTAATAAAGATCTGGATTGGTACGAGGTCCTGGACGAAAAGATCGCTTCCATGGGAGGTGTTCAGAACAAAGTCATCCGCAAAATCATCAAGATGATGAATTACTATGAATTCATCAATGCCTGGTCCGAACTGGGTCGAAAAGGGCAGATGGAAAAGGAATTCCTTGCCGACTACGATGACAGGAAGCTCGAAAGGATAGAAAATGTCATACGACTCGTAAACACAGTGGAACAGTTCAAACAAGGGTATCTGAAATCAGATCCGCTGGCATTGCCCGCTTTTTACCGAAAGATCCTTGACAAGGAGTTTCACGGCACCGGTTATATATTTGAGAGAATCGACAGTGAACTTGTGTTTATCCTTCTTTCGAT
>JAFDJF010000075.1 GCA_019307645.1 Deltaproteobacteria bacterium | reverse complement strand
CAAAGAGATTCAGGAAAAGGTGCTGGCAAAGTGGGAAAAGTATGGCTATTAATAGTTTGTTAAGATTATGTGCTCTTTTTCAACATTAATAATTAACCATTGATGAAAGGAGGGTTTCAAACATGAGCAAAGAAATCAGTTTGGCGTCAAGAATGGCCGTTGTTCTGTTGACCTTGGCTATCGTGCAGGGGGCCGGCTTACATCTTACTTTTGCCGACAACTACCCCGGCAAATGGTATGGCTGGTATACTTCTTCTTATATCAAACAAAAAGATTTGACAGGTCATGTAACAGGTAACGCTTTTCAGGATGAGAAGGTGATTTCCGCTTGGGGGTATAAGGCCAGACCTGTTGAAGAAATCAAGGAACTTCTTCCGGAACCTTTTTTTCAAATGATAAAGCATCCTGAAATATGGGGGGGGATCAGGATAAATGAAACCGCATATATTCCTCTGGATAAATGGCCGGGCGAGATTATCAAACTGAGGAACGAAGCCACTGAAAAGTACAAGGGCCAACCCTATCTTGATGAAACAGGATATCTCCGGAACTACAACGCAGGGTTTCCTTTCCCTGGAAGCGAGGAGGGCATAAAAATCGCCTGGAACTATGACAAATCCAGGAATTACGGCGAAAAGCAATGGTGTAAAAGCATTTTTACCGCGGTAGATAAGAAAGGTTTTAACCGGTGGGCATGTATTTCAAACAACTATTTTTGGTGGAATGGGATTCTGGCGACTAACAACAGGAAACCGTTAAAATTGCCGAATCCAAACAACTATGACTGGTTCCACGCATTTGGGTACATGGCTCCGTATGATTTGATGGGGATATTTGCCCTGACCCAGCGTTACAATGATCCTGAGAAAGATGACGGTCAGTGGATGTATCTGCCTTCCCTAAGAAGGGTCCGCCGTATGTCTACCGCACAAAGATGGGACAAGCTTCCGGGAGGTTCTGATATGACCTGGGATAGTACCATTGGTTTTAACGGGAAGGTTTCGAATTACAACTGGAAGTTTTTAGGGCGCAAGGAGTTGTTGTGCGGCCATAATTCTGCATTTCAAATGCAGCAGTTAAAGGATAAACCCGCTCACGCAATTTGCGATCAGCAATATCAGCGGGTAAATACCGTAGTCGTAGAATATAGAGCTAAGGAAAAACTGTACTGCCCTGTATCAAAAGCGGTGATGTACCTGGATCCGGAGAACTACACGTGTTACTATGCCGAGTGGTATGACAAGAGAGGAAGGATATGGATGCTATTTGTTGGTATCTGGGTTCCATGTAACGCCGGAACAATTGCTCCGGGCAGCAGTATCTATGTGGATCTACAGAGGGTCCACACAAGTCCTGCCAACGTTTTTCAAACCCGCGATAATCTTAACCTGGAGACAGGCTTTGATTTTTTTAAACCGAATACCAAGAAGAAATATTATGGCGGACGTTAGGATTCGCAACAGGCCCGATTTGAGCAAACGGTTTCAGAAATTACTCTATCTATGGAAATTTTCAGCTTCCATGTCAAGTGGAATTTCCCCAATAACCCATTATTCTAATTGTGAGCGGAGCGAACCAAGTTCGCAATTACATCATTGGAGGCTATGAAAAAAAAGAAAAAAAAACTGAAGCGCCTTATGACGCCCATTGAGATTGGCAATGTCCTGGTAAAAAACAGGCTTTGGATGGCCCCCGCATCTACTAAGCGGCCGACTGCCGATGGATTGGTATCCCAAAAAGTGTTGGATCATTATGAACGCGTGGCGAGATGTGGTGTGGGATGTATTATTGTTGAGGCGGCAGCCTGTCATCCTGATCATCTTGCTTTTCCGCATGCCTTGCGTATTGATAATGATAATTGCAATTCCGGATTAAGGGAGTTAACAGAGATTGTTCACCATTGCGGTGCTAAATGTTCACAACAAATTTTTGCCGGTGGAATGTTTTCTACCAAAAAACCATATTCTTTTGGACCCTCCGATATCTCTGCGCCGGGGTTGGGTGGAAATTTCTATAAGGCCAAGGCCATGACCAACGAACAGATTGAAGAACTCATTGAGGCCTTTGCTGATGGGTGCGTAAGGGCCAAGATGTGTGGCTTCGATATGGCGGAGATTCACGGTGGCACAGGTTATGCTGTTGCGCAGTTTTATTTGCCTTCATTTAACAAAAGGACGGATCATTGGGGAGGAGACTTTGAAAATCGCATCCGTTTTCCTTTAGAGATTGTGCGACTCGCAAAACGGAAATGCGGCCCTGATTTTCCCATCGGTTTTCGTATTATCGGCGACGATGGATTTCCAGGCGGTTGGGATATCCAAGAAGCTGTTCTCTTAGCCAGGCGTTTGGAGGCCGAAGGGGTTGCTTACATGTCAGTGACAGCCTTTACCTATCCAACGATTCCCCTTGGTGAGGGTGTTGTATCACCCAGGTCTCCCAAAAATAAGAAAAGCCGATTTCTCCCTTATTGCGAACAAATCACAGAGGCGCTTGGCATTCCTGCCATGGCAAATGGTAATCTGGTGGATCCTGTTGTCATGGAAGAGATCCTGGAAGAAGGAATTTCCGATTTTATTGGACTGGCAAGGCCTCTGTGGGCTGATCCGGATTTACCCCGCAAGGCCTTTAGCGGCGATTTTGGCGATATTCGGACATGCGTTCGTTGTTGCCATTGCATGTGGGAATTTGTTCATCATTTTGCCGTAACCTGTGCCATTAATCCGGAGATGGGCAAAGAGAAGGAATATGAGATTATTCCGGTAAAGCAACGGAAAAAGGTCCTGGTTATTGGTGGAGGTCCTGGAGGTCTGGAAGCGGCAAGGGTCGCTGCACTGCGCGGACACAGGGTTACATTGATGGAAAAAGACAAGCGTCTGGGAGGTCAATTGTGGTTAACGGCGTCTGTGCCTGGAAAGGGGCCTTTTCGGGTCAACACCATTGGATGGCTTTCCAGGCAATGCGAGAAAGCCGGCGTTGAGATTCAGCTTAATACCGAGGTAACGACTGAAAAGGTCAAGGAATTCAGTCCGGAAGTTATTATAGCGGCCACAGGTGCCACACCTGGCGTGATGCCGGAGATCCGGGGCATAGAGGCCGAAAATGTTTACTCATCCTACGATATCCTGGCAGACAAGGCCAAGGTCCCGAAGGAAAGCAGGCAGATTGTAGTTGAACCAGGCGGGCGGGACGGAATTGAAATTGCCGAAATACTCGCACAGAGGGGCCATGTGGTAACGATTGTGGATCCCCGGGCAACACAATGGCTTGAATTGGGCTATGATATGAATTTCTTTGCTTCCATGTACACACTGCAACGGTTGTTAGGTATGAATGTAAGATTCATTTTTCAGAATCGCATTCGTGAGATTACGGATAAAGGCGTAAAACTCATTGATAAAGATTTTTGCATGAAAGAGATCGAGACAGATGTCGTCGTGATGGCCCATGGCAGAAGAGAAAACAGGTCACTTCCAGATGAATTGGAAGCAGCAGGATATTTGGTTTATCGCTTAGGAGATTGTGTCGCTCCGCGTGAGATCTTTAACGCCATCCATGATGCTGCTTATGTGGCAAGGCGATTTTGAGATATATGACCTATATCAAAGAGAGAAAGTTAGGAGGAGCAATGGCAGAAACACTGAAAACGCTTGAAGAGATCAAAAAAGTGAATGTCTCTTTTCCATATTCCGATCCGGCGAAAAAATGGAAGGAGGAAGGCAAGAAGATTGTCGGCTGGACCTGTATTAACGTCCCTGAAGAAATAATCCATGCCGGGGAAATGATGCCTTTCAGGATCACAGGGGGAAATGAAGAACTTGCCCTTGGAAAGGCCGATGAGATTCTTTACAGGGGCAGCACCTGTTCTTTTATTCGGACATGTCTGGAGCATGCGTTGCGGGGTGATTACGACTTTCTGGATTGCATTGCTTCATGTACCTCGTGTGAAGGAATCATTCGCCTGACGGAAATAGGGGAAATCTACCATAATATACCTGTTCTACCCGTGCTTGACACGCCACGCAAAATAAATGAAAAAGCCTATGAATTCTACCATGTTGAGGTTCAGGATTTTAAAATGCACCTGGAACAGTTTTTTGACATACGGATTTCTGATAAGGCTATAGCCGATTCTATAAAAGTCTACAACAGAACAAGGATATCTTTGAGAAAACTCTATGAGTTGAATAAAAAGGATGAGCCTGCTGTTACGGGCTCGGAGTTGATGGAGATCTTGAATGCGGCGGTAAGAATGCCCAGGGAAGATTACAATCTTTTGCTGGATAATCTTCTGGAGGAAATAGAGGCCACAGGACGCACTGTTGTTGCGCCCATAAGGATAATGATCAGCGGCAGCACTTTCAATGCCACACCTTTTATTAAAGATGTCGAAAAGCTGGGTGTTGTAATGGTGATCGACGATTTCTGTGGCGGTATCAGGTATTGGTGGCAACATGTCGAAGAAGATGTGGAACCAATGCAAGCGCTTGCAAAACGATACCTTCATGCAGAGTGTCCATGCCCCAGGACAAACCCGTCTACTCTGAGATCCAATCGATTGAAGGAAATGGCCCATGAATTCAAGCTTGACGGGATAATTTCATTAACAATGAGAAATTGTGCTCCATATGTTTATGATCTTCCAATGTGGAAGACAAAAGTTGAGGACCAGGGCATACCTGTTTTGGATCTGGACATTGAATACGGAGGAGGTCTGAGCGGACAGATAAAGACCAGAATTGAGGCGTTTATCGAGATGTTATCTTTGGAGGTAGGACTATGAAACTGAGAAAAATAGAAAAAATTGATCTGACAGTATTTACACAGGGAATACACATTATGGAAGAAATGAAGGCACACAGTATTGCCAGGTGTGAAATAATGTTTTTTGACTTGATGATAAAGCTTTTTAATGATGTCAAGTCTGCAGTAGACGAAGGAAAGCCTTTGATTGCCCACCTCATGTCTTTTCCAGTAGAGATATATACAGGTATGGGCGTTACAGGAGTTGAATACGATATGTGCTGCGGCCTTCTTAATGCCTGGTCAGACTATGCTAATGAAATATATACTGCTGCAGCCGCAATCGGCGTCAGACCGGAGATATGTTCTCCTCATCGCGCTTCCGTAGGATTTTTTGCAAAGGGGTGGTTCCCCAAACCTGATGCTTTGATCGGAGGCAGCCTGGATCAGTGCGACAATATGTCACACAACGCAAATCTATGCGCGGAGTTGTATGATGTGCCTGTCTTTTGTGTGAACCGTCCTTATCGCTGGTGGAGCGAAAGGGGGATCGAATTTATGGTGGATGAACTCAAGGAAGCGATCGCTTTTCTGGAGGAAATAACCGGCAAAAAGATGGACTATGACAGGCTGGAGGAGGCAGTGAAACTGACGTTGAAGCAAATGGAGATGAGCGTCGAAATTCACAGTCTTGCCATGGCTAAACCATGTCCTGTTAGGGCGGGAAGCGGTTTTCTGATCCACTGGATACGTATGGCCTATGGCGGAACTCAGGAGGGGGTTGATTACTGTGCGACTTATTTAAATGAGTTGAAGGAACGGGTTGCCGAAGGAAAAGGTTTCGGCCCAAAAGAGGAATATCGACTGATCAATCTTTTTACATCTCCAGCCGGTCAGCATGAAGTGCTTGACTGGTTGGAACAGGAAATTGGCGCGGTCTTTGTGGCAGAGCCCATGTATTTCAGGTACAATGAGAAAGAACTGGCAAAGGTGGACACTTCAAAGCCACTGGAAGCCCTTGCCAGATTTTTCTATCTTGAGCCTTATTATCAGTATTACGGCCCTTATCAAGAGTATGAAGATATGATTATTAACGATGCCCTGGAAAGCGGGGCCGAAGGGGCAATCAACTGGTTTAATGATAACTGCCGTATGTGCGGCGCAGTATCAACTGCGATAAAAGATGCGTTAAGCGAAAAAGTCGGGATCCCCACCATGACCATAGGTGTGGACTTGGTTGATAATTCGCCTGCAGTGGGGGCTCTTCTCAAAAAACAATTGGAACCGTTCTTTCTTGTTCTGGACAATCTAAAAGCGGTGGCATGAATGAACAAACTGCCATCGAGCAAACTCGGTGGTTTTATGATCCGAATAAGTTTGGCTGATCGTTTGCTTTAACAGCATAATTTTCAAGGAGGAAATCTGCAAAACATCTCTAGTTTATTTCAGCGATATTATTGTTATTTCGAGTTTTGTTAAGGACATAAAATTAATGTCAAGGAGGGCGTGAAAATGCCTGATGACAGGGTGAAAAAAGGTATAACACGGCGCGGCTTCCTGGGAAGCCTTGCTGCGGGAACAGGTGCTGTGGGTGTGGCCGGAACCGGTCTTTTCAGTATGATCCCCAGGAAAGCAGCCGCCAAAACCTGTAAGGTGGAAGATTTTGTCGAAGATAATGTCAGGCCGATACCGCCGGTCGGTTTGCCGGCAAAATGGGACAAAGAGGCAGACGTGGTCATCGTGGGTGCAGGCGGCGCCGGGCTTACGGCTTCAAACATAGCCAGAGAGAATGGAGCCTCCGTCATTACCATTGAAAAATTCTATAATGCCGGTGGCGCTACGCGTGAAGCAACCTTGGCGATTTGTTGGGGAACCAAGGCTCAGAAACGACTTGGCATTGAACCTGATGTCAAATGGCTGGTCAAGTGGTCCCTGAAAGATTCTGATTATACCGTAGATCCGGATCTTATAGCCCGGCTCATCAAGAAATCCGCTGAATGCATGGACTGGATTGAAGATATGGGCTATTGGAATTGGGAGGTCTATCACTGTGAAGGGGTGCCCTTTGCTCATTTTCCTGAAAATACATTCAAGAAGACCATGATGCTAAGGACCCAGGGTGTTGTCACAGATACCCTGTATAAAGAGGCAGTGAAACGGGGCGTTCAATTCATGTTCAGGACAAGAACAGAACACCTTGTGAGAGACGGAGACCGCATCGTCGGCATCAAGGTGGAAAACGAAGGGGAAACACTTTACATCAAGGCCAAAAAAGGCGTGGTCCTGTGCGCAGGTGGCATGTCTGTTAATCGAAACATGCTCAAGGAATATTGCCCCAATGCCTATCAGGGTTGTGCAAGTTCATATGATATGCCGGGCTCAACCGGAGAGTGTATCCGCATGGGGTTCGGCGCAGGAGCCGATATGGCAGGATATAACTCCGTGTCTGTCTTTGATTCGTCTCTCCCCTATTTCGAGAAAGGGTACGACTTTTACAGGTACCTATATAATGGTGATATTCAACTGGCGAGGCAGCCGTGGCTCTATGTAAATAAATTTGGAGAAAGATTTGTAAATGAACAGCTTTTTGGCTCCGGCTTGAGCTTTACCCTTATGGCGCGTCACCAGATGAAGCAGCCGGGTGGTCGGTGTTATGTAATTTTTGACTCTGATTATGAAACGAACATCCTTAAGTTTAAAGACATCCAGGATTTTTGTGAGATTCCGCTTCTTCCAGATATGCCCGGAATGAAGGAATGGGCTGAAAACCCGGAAACCAGAAGTATTTGCCCAAACGATTGGCGGATAGCAGTTAAACGGGCCCTTGTACTGGGTATGATAAAGAAGGCCGATAGCATAGAAGCGCTTGCCGAACAACTGAATATTGATCCCGCCAGGCTGAAAAGAACGGTTGGCAACTACAATGAATACTGTAAAAAGGGAAGAGACAGACAATTCCGAAAACCCAAAAAATATCTTATTTCTGTTAAAAAGGCTCCGTTTTACGGCATAAAGGTTGGGGCGCAGATCGTTGAAACCGGCTGTGGACTGAAAGTAAATGTTGATTTTCAGGTAATTGACAGAAATCGCAAGCCTGTCCCGGGGCTGTACGCTGCGTCTCACACTGCAGGCGGAGTATTAGGAGAGAATAACGTTAGTTCATCCATGAATCTTGGGGATTGTTGTCAGGCTTACACCACTGGCTACATTGCCGGTTCAAGCGCTGCGACATCGGGTTAGCCTTCCATCATGATACCGGGGCGTAAATATCCTCGACGGCGTATGGCATCCGGCAGAAGACATTTTTTATGCTACAAACCCATAGCTTAATGGCATTGATTAACCAGCGTTCAAATTTTCTCAAAGAGAGGGACCGTAATGAGGATTTCCAGGTTGTTTATTGTGGCAATAA
>JAFDJF010000074.1 GCA_019307645.1 Deltaproteobacteria bacterium | reverse complement strand
ACGCCATACACCTCGCATGCTGCCATCTCCAGATACTCTGCCGCGATCCTTATGGATTCGGGCGCAACATAGGAATATTTTTCCTGAATCATCTGGAGAATGGGGATAAGGTTGCCCCTGGTTTTTTCAAACGCTTCAAGTTCCAGGGCTACCTCTTTCAGCATGTTCTGTTCTTCTTCCTGCATTCCAGCTTTTTCTTGTGCGCTAATCTCGTGATCCATTTAGCTCCCGTTTATCGACTCCTTTTACTATGCTGTCAACGCGTTTGTTTGCTTCGTTCATGTCCGCACCCGTCCCGGCAAATACTGGAAGGATGGGTTCTTAAACGGTTCTTCCGTTTCCCCGAAAAGTACCTTAAAAAGAGAAAACAGGGCAGGTGAAAAATCCGAAAAGGGGGAGACAATTGCTCATGAATAATGGCAACTGCCCGGAAAGGCGGGCTTTTAAAACAACCAGAGACTTGTTCCCGGCAGACACACCACATTTGCAACAGGGCCCGCATCAGCACCACCAGGCGGCTGTCCGAGAATAGCAATTTTTTCCAAAATCGAGGAATGCCCGAAAAAATTACCACACCGGTCAAATACGCTGCGCTGTCACTAGAGCGTGAATTTAACAGGGCAGGCAGGCATATAGTTAATATTCCGAGGATAATTTTTTCGGGCATGACGAAGAGTTTGGGGAAAAGGGCGTTCTCGGACAGCCGCCTAGATCTTCTCCATAGCACCAAATGCACCTTGTATCCGATCTCGAAGGATATAACACAGTTTTCTAAACACGTTTAAACCTAACTCAATGTTTTTTAACATCATATTTCGCAGATCCGACCCGTTCATGACCACAACCCTGGTGGCCTTTTGACAGGTTGCCGAGGCCATTAGATTGCGGGGTTCATCCAAAAGTGTGGACCAGCAACCAAGAACCCTGCCCCTGCCAAGGATAGCGACCACCGCGTTTCCCTTACGTGGCCCCAGGTCGAGAGCTCTTTCCAGGAAAACATGGCCTTCGGCAATTATATAGAGGCATTCTCCTAACTCACCCTGTCGAAAAATATATTCTCCAGGGCTGTAAGCCTTCAGCTGACATAAGCCGGAGATCTTTTCGATATCTCTCTTTTCCAGTCCACTGAAAAGCTCGCAGCGTTCTAAGGCATGAACAATTTCTATCTGGTCCATATAAAATACCCCTTTTTCGTCTGTTACCGTTGTACTAAAAACCACTGAAACCGGGGGCGGAACCCTTTCACCATTGCCACTTATATAGCACTAAGGCACAAAATGTTAAATAAAATAATTGTAGCCTGGGTTTCTGACACCTTTTCAACGGAACCCCTTTGTAAAAAATGCTGAAGTCTGGTACGATGAATAATGGCTGAATAAAAATAAAACATTTCAGGCCACCGCATCCTGTGGAACTGGATTGACATTCTTTGATCGGTCAATCTATAAACACTGAAAAATAAACCTTTGGGCACCGCCCGTCCAACCCGGATAAGAAGCGATGTCTAGGAGGCTGTCCGAGAATGCCCTTTTCCCCCGATCTGAAATCCGGAGCCCCATCCGGATCATTTCCAAATAGATTTCTGCTTCGTGCAGGGAGATCTTCGGGGATATCCCTCGCATGGGCAGGACTGATTTTTTTATATGTTATTCTTTCCTTTTCTCCGCCCGCAAGGGCTGCCACCGTTGAAGTTGATGTTATCCACTCCCAGGACAAATACCCGGCCGGTGGGACTTACCCAATCCTTTTTAAGATGCGCATCGCCAGTTCCCTGTACATTCACGGCTCACAGGAAAGCGGAAAAGACCTTATTCCCACCGTGCTTTCTTTTCCAAAATCTTCAGCAGCCAAAATAACGGACATTCAATTCCCTTCACCTGCGAAGAAAAAGTTCGACTACTCAGATGAAGCGATTGACCTTTTTTCCGGGGAAATCCTGGTCCGGGCCATGTTGAAAGTCAGCAAAAAAATACCTTCGGGAAACCTGGCCATAAGCGGCCAGTTGTCTTACCAGGCCTGCGCATCAAAATTCTGCATGCCGCCGGAGGATGTGCCGGTCCCCGTGAATCTGTCCATTGTCCCCGCAGGAACAGAGGCAAAACACCTGAACAAAGAGATGTTCAAACCAGAAGAAGGTCCTTCAACTTCTGACAGACAATTCCACGGATTTGGGGTTGGGGCTGGATTCTGGTTGACCTTGCTGGGGCTCTTCATTGGCGGAATGGCCCTTAATCTTACACCGTGTATTTACCCCCTCATCCCCATCACCGTGTCCTATTTCGGGGGAATGAGCAACCGGATACGCGGCAGGACAATTATTCACGGGCTTCTGTATATTTCCGGTCTTGCGATTACCAACTCACTGTTGGGTTTGACGGCCAGCCTGACAGGCAGCATGCTGGGTGTTCTCCTCCAGAAACCCATTGTGCTCATGCTGGTTTCAGGATTCCTGTTCTTTCTGGCCTTGAGTTTTTTTGATCTCTGGGAACTCCAGCTTCCTTCCGGTCTGACCCGGCTGGCTTCCAAGAATTTTGGAGGGTACTTCGGAACCTTTTTCATGGGCTTGACTCTCGGTATCGTGGCCGCTCCCTGTCTGGGGCCTTTTATGCTGGGGCTCCTGACCTATGTGGCAAAAATGGGCGACCCGTTCCTCGGGTTCCTCTATTTTTTCGTTCTCAGTATCGGCATGGGGCTTCCTCTTGCAGTCCTGGCGGTCTTTTCAGACGCCCTGAAAAAACTGCCCTTGTCAGGGGGATGGCTTATGTGGATCAGAAAGGGCTTTGGATGGGGCCTTGTGGGTATGGCAGCGTATATTTTACTGCCCTTGATATCAGCGCCTTCAGCAGAAACGACGATAATTGCCTCAATAATCGGCATGGCCGGTGTACATCTGGGTTTTCTCGACAGAACTGAAGGAACCCTGCCTTTTTTCCCGTATTTCAAAAAGGGCTTGGGGGTCATTCTGCTCTGCACGGCGTCCGTGGTTTTTTGGTTTGGTGTTTCAGACACGGACGGAAAGGGTATTCAGTGGATAGCTTACGATCCGGCCCTTCTCAGTGAGGCTGCCCAAGAAAAAAAGCCCGTGATTCTGGATTTTTATGCTGATTGGTGCGTGCCATGCAAGAAATTGGAAAAACATGTTTTCTCTGATCCGGAAATCGTTGCCTTAAGTCACCATTTTGTAACGATCCGAATTGACATGACAAAAAAGCACCCCTACCAAAATGAGCTTCACAGGCGTTATCAGATCAGAGGCTTCCCCACAATTGTTTTTATAAACAGGGATGGTCTTACAGAAAGAGAGTTGAGAATCGAGTCTTTCGTGAACCGGGATGTGGTGTTGGGCAGGATGAAGAAGCTAATTGAAGAATCATAGCAGGAAAAAAGCCAAGCTTGAGAAAAAGCAGGTCATGCAGCTTAAGGACAACACTCTCATCTATCTGGATCACAATGCAACCACTCCGGTGGACCCGGAAGCAGTAAAGGCGATGATGCCCTATCTGCAGGAGGAATTCGGCAATCCTTCCAGCGGATATCCTCTCGGAATGCGTGCCCGGCAGGGGCTTGATCTGGCCAGGCAGGCGGTCGCATCGCTTCTCAACGGCCAACCCGATGAAGTAATCTTCACGTCCGGCGGAAGCGAAGCCAACAATATGGTCTTAAAAGGCCTGATTGATCTCAAAGCGCCTGAAAAGCATCACATCATAACCTCTGCAGTGGAACACCCCGCAATCCTGAACCCGGCCCTGTTTCTCATGGAACTGGGCGTCAATGTCACAATCCTTCCCGTAGACAGTTTCGGTCGGGTTGATCCAGCAGCGGTCCGCAATGCCATTCTGCCCAATACCACATTGATCACCGTCATGCTTGCCAACAATGAAACCGGTACGCTCCAGTCGATAAAAGAGATTTCAGAAATAGCGCGGGAGCACGGGATTGCGGTTCACACGGACGCGGCCCAGGCGGTCGGAAAAATAGAGACAGATGTAAACGATCTTGGGGTCGATTTTCTGACCCTGGCAGGGCATAAGCTATATGGCCCAAAAGGTATCGGCGCACTATATATCCGAAACGGTCAAAACCTCACCCCGCTGGTTCACGGGGCCGGCCAGGAAGGCGGAAACCGGGCAGGCACAGAAAATGTCCCCCTGGCCGCAGGGCTCGGAGCGGCATGCAGGATTGCAGAGAGCCACCTCCAGGATGACCTTCAACAAACGGAAAGGTTGCGGAATCGTCTGCAGACACGCCTCGTTGAAGCCCTGGACGGCCTGGTATTAAACGGCCATCCCGAAAAGCGCCTGCCCAATACGCTAAATGTATCTGTTCCAAGTATTGAAGGAAGTGAGATCCTTCGCGGACTTCCCACCATTATGGCATCAACCGGTGCCGCCTGCCATGATCAAACGGTCAAACTCTCCCATGTGCTTTCAGCCATGGCTGTTCCCCCTGAAATAGGCATGGGGGCCCTTCGCCTCAGTGTGGGAAGAAGCAATACCATGGACCAGGTTGAAGAAGCTGCCCACCTGATAATCAGTCAGGTGAAGAAGATGAGGGGTTAGATAGTGTCCACTAGATAGGTACGCTGGGTAACATCACTAGCGGGTCTGTAAGCAAAAACTCCCCTTTTTCTATCCACTCTTTTAGTATCCGCGCAATCTCCAGGGCCTTAACATACGAAGACATGGGTACGGTTGGGACATTATGACCCTTGAAGCGGATCACGCCGCTTTTAAGCGCTGCATAGTTCACCCGGCCCAGACTCTTGGCTTGCCCTTTTGGGTAGTCCCCCCCGTAATCTATAATCCGGGTGAAAAGCGCTTCATCGGAAATGCCCGTAAAACGTGCCATCTGCTCATTCAGCACGGGTATAGGCACACCAAGACCCACGGCAAGGGAACACCCGTAGCCGAGCAGGCTTGCTCCGGCAACCCATTTTTGATCCATTTCTTTCAAGTCACCCATGACCATCAGTGTACCTGCAGGCGTTAAAGGCACCCCGTTTTTGCCCCTTTTGGCATGAGGGTTGTGCTGCGTTCCAGGACCTATGATGTAGCCCTTTGCGCCTCCGAGGAAGATCCTTGTGCCCATGCCCATGGTTAAGTAGTACGGATCATTGAAAAGCGGGCTCAACTGCCCGGAGGTAGCATAGTTGGCATTCGAAGCATTCGGTTTTAAGACCCCCATGTAGGTGTAAATGGTCTTCTGGGTCAGATTGACGGCGCAATTGTAGTTCTGGTAAGCATTCCTGGGATTTAACAGCATAGCATAGGGAAGCTCCGCAAGGGTGATTTTCCTTTCGAGCCCCTTGTTTGGATAACAGTCCGTTCCATAGGCGGTGGCCTTCAGCGCCACCTTTTTGCCTGCCACGAGATCCTGGATAACATGGCCACCCCCATATTTAAACTGTCCGGGATGAACTCTGTTTAGAGGATCGTCTTTTACGACCTCGGTAGCACCGATATAAACATCAACCGCAGCCAGACCCGCATAGGCCTGCACTCCGTTCAACCACACGCGTGAGGCTTTTATGGCGGGTTTCGTATGACCAAAATTGATAAACGCCCCAGAGGAGCACATGGGAGCAAAAGTGCCGGTTGTGACCACGTCAATTTCCCGGGCCGCTTTTTCCGGCCCTTTTCGCTTAACGATATCGGCCATCTCATCGGCGGTAACCACCACAGCTTTTCCCTGTTTTATCCTACGATTGATTTCTTCAATCGTCTTGGAAGCCTTTTTTTTCGCCATAACCAGTTGCCCTCCCTGAAAATCTTTGGTTCGTCATGATAAAGCTTATGCGTTTCCCTGACAAGCAAAAGTTTTAGCAGATTCCACATCAATCCGAATTTCTCACCACGTTCCTGTTGAGCTCAACGGCGTACTATTTTGTGAGGGAAAAAAGAAGACAGGGCAACCGGATGATCGGCCCGGTCCGGTAAAAGGTGCTTTTCTTGACTTTACAACAGCCTTCCTATAAGAGTTAATCATTGAAGCAGTGTAACTGGTCAGGTTCATGGTTCAGAGGTTTGTGGAACAACCGTGAACCGCTGAACCCTGAACCTAACAACCTGAGTAGTTACGAGGCAGTTTCATTACGACCTCGTTGCTGGTATTTTCCATGAAAGACCGGCAATTATTTCCAGCCCCGGGCTAACACTTCTTCGAGGACGGTTAAGAATGAACAATGTAATCAAAATCGGCCGTTTGGAAATCAGCGCTGACGGACCTTTTTTTCTGATTGCAGGGCCTTGCGTGATCGAAAATGAAAAAACAACGCTTGAGATTGCACATTTTTTGAAAGAAACCGCAGAGGATCTCCATATTCCGATTATATTCAAGACCTCCTACGACAAAGCAAACCGTACGTCCTTGAGCTCATTCCGGGGGCCCGGGAAAGAGAAGGGACTGGAAATTATTCAGAAGGTGAAAAAAGAGACCGGATTGCCGGCCTTATCTGATGTCCACCAAACAGAGGAAATAAAAGAGGCTGCAGACGTCCTTGACGTAATTCAAATCCCGGCTTTTCTGTGCCGCCAGACAGATCTACTCCTGGCTGCAGCAAGGACCGGGTTGCCTGTAAACATCAAGAAGGGCCAGTTTCTCTCACCATGGGATATGGAACATCCCATTCAAAAAGTAACTTCCGTCGGGAATCATGATATTTTTCTTACAGAGCGGGGGACATCGTTCGGTTACAACAACCTTGTGGTTGATATCAGATCCATAGCAATAATGAAAAACTTCGGATTCCCTGTGGTATTTGACGCCACCCACAGTGTCCAGCTCCCTGGAGGACAGGGCGCCCGCTCGGGAGGCCAGCGGGAATTTGTGGGCCTCCTGTCGAGGGCCGCCGTTGCTGCGGGTGCAGACGGCGTATTCATGGAGGTTCATCCGGAACCCGACGCTGCGCTCTGCGACGGACCGAATTCAATACCTCTCCGGGAACTCCGCCCCCTGTTGGTCATGCTCAAGGGAATCCACGAGTTTATAAAATCTTGAACGACCCATGGAAGCAATTGATGGAAGATAAGGCCGCCAAAATTAAGCTGCTCTGCCTGGACGTGGACGGTGTCATGACAGACGGACGTATCACCATTAATGCGCAGGGAGAAGAGATTAAAACCTTTGATGTCAAAGATGGACAGGGCCTGAAAATGCTCATGTCAAGCGGTGTCGAGGTTGTCATTATCTCCGGACGGAAATCACCGGTTCTGGCGCATCGCGCCAAAGACCTTGGCATTGACAGACTATACCAGGGCGTCGACGATAAAAAGGCCCTGTGCAGACGGTTGATAAAGGAGAAGGGCCTCGATAAAGATCAGGTCTGCAGTATGGGGGATGATCTCCCGGATCTGACAATGTTTAGTGAATCCGGCCTGCGCATAGCCGTGGCAGATGCGGTAAAAGAAGTTCGCGGGGCTGCAGATTTTATCACCAAAAGCAGGCGCGGGCGTGGGGCTGTCAGAGAGGCGTGTGAATGGCTTCTAAAGTGTCAGGGAAACTGGAACGAAGCCCTAACGGCCTTCTCCTGAAAATACACTTTACAGAACAAAATATGCGCTGATATAATAAAAATTCCGGCGATGAGAAACTTCCTCAAAAGACAATGGCCGCTTTTAGGATTGGGCATCCTGCTGGCTTTGGTTTGTTTCTACCTTGTCAGGTCTGGTAAAGAGGTCATCCAGGAAACCCTTATTGAAAATATCATGCCGGGTGAAGGACTCAGATTCAATGGCTTCCACTATGCCCAGAACAACCCTGATAAAGGCGTGACATGGGCCATTGATGCCAAAGAGATGAGATCTTCGGGAGACATGAATTCAATCTCGTTCAATGATTTTCGGATGAAGGTCACACCCAAAGACAGGCCGGGCATTGAACTGACTGGCGAAAAGGGAGATTATTCCAGAGAGTCCGGAGAGATGAACCTCTGGGGAAATCTGGAAGGAATTTCCGATAACGGATTCAGGATTGTCACCGACCACATCCTTATCAATGAAAAGAGTCGTCAGTTAAGCACAGATAAGCCTGTTAAGATATTCGGCCCTTATTTCTCTGTCCATGGTCGGGGGCTCTTTGTCGATTTGGAAAAAGAAACCCTTAAAATACACACAAACGTCACCGCTGTAATAAACAAGGCCCCCTTAACCTGGTGGACAGA
>JAFDJF010000073.1 GCA_019307645.1 Deltaproteobacteria bacterium | reverse complement strand
GACTCTTGCCAAACCTTTAACCCTCTACAATCTCTCAGCATTTCACTTGAACCCTCGAATCCTAGAACCCTTGAATCCTCATAGAATCACCAACTAAATTGGAGAAGATCCAATAGTTTAAATTATCATTTCCACGACCCTAAATATGCTGCCGGGATTCCATCCGAATTATCTCCGGCATCACTTTCATTGATAAAGTATACCGCCACAAAATTTCCCGCATCCCATATTTTTTCTGATTCCAGTTCCCGTTTAAAATAAGGCATGGCTGTACCTGTGATCCCATTCATGATCTGGTAATACAGAATGCCGCCGGTAATGCCCCGATTTTTTAGTAAGGTGAAATTCAGTGGTGGCGGATAAATATACGGCTGAGCCGGTCCCATGCCATCTCCCACAGGGCCGTGGCAGCCAAGACAAAAATCCTGATAAATCTTATGTCCCCGGGCAAGTCCTGCCGGTGTGGTGGGGTACGGGTTTGAGAGATCTCGCCAGGTCTCGGGAACGTGGAAATGGAGCCATTTAATATTTTCCTCAGGGCCTGCTTCATAGGCTTTGATCGCTTCCGGTTTCCAGGATCGCTGCCTTTTCATCCGCACGTCCGCATTTTTGAGGCCCAGGGCCTGGACATATGCGGTGAGGGATGTGACTTTTTCCATCCCGAGAAATGCGAAAGCCGGCATGATTGAATTGGGACGTGTGTAGCGCGGATTGATAAAATGGGCCATATGCCAGTCATCAGGGTGTTCACCGCCTTCCTGGGAAAGATCAGGGCCTGTGCGTTGAGAGCCCAAAAGGATCGGCCTGTCTGCAACATAATCGCCGGCCTGGGCGATGCGCTCAGCCCCTAATCCCCAGTCAATTGCCCTTATGGACTGGCTGTGACAATACACGCACCCGTTTGCAATATATATAGTCCTTCCTTCTGATTCCGCATCTGATCTCATACGAAAGATCTCAGACGGAGTTTTATCCCGAGTGACATAAGGAATAAAGACAACTACAAAAACGACAGCTGCTAAAATTAAAATACTTCCAATTAAAACTGCTTTCAACGTCATCTTCATGACGCGTCTCCACCATTAAAAAACAGGGTTCTTAATATATTGTAGAGCCCCAGGACAGCCGCAATGAAAACAATAACCCCGAGAGAAGCCCGTACGATATAATACATATGGATTTCCGGTAATATCCGGTAAACGGTTTCACCATTGAGCCACCCGTTTCCCTGGATCAGGCCCGCAATAGTGAGTACCACAGTAAACCCGATAACACCGATTAAGATCAGCCAATACTGGAAGTCTGCGATGAATCTACTGTAGAGTTCTTTTCCCGTAATTCTCGGCAATACATAATAGAGCCCGCCAAGGGCAATCATTCCTGCAAATCCCAAAACACCCACATGGGCATGGCCGACCACCCAATTGTTAAAATGGGTGACCCGTTGAACCTGCGGCAGAGACATCATTGACCCCTGAATACTGACAAAGAAGTACATGATGGTCCCGGTAAAAACAAATTTGGCGCCAATGTCCGCATGAATTTCTCCCAGTTTTCCTTTGGCCGTGTACCAGATATTGATTAGAAAGGCCATAACAGGAATGACCATGCCTACGCTGTCTACAATTGCAATGACCTTTAGCCATGTGGGAACAGGCACCTGAAGCAAATGGTGAGTCCCAATATGGGTGTAAACCACAATCAGAGACCAGAACCCCAATAGGGAAAGGGTATGACTGTAGAGGGGGGCACCGCAAGCCCTGGGAATGACATAATATGCCACGGCAGCAGATAAAGGCGTAAGGAGAAGACCAAAGACATTGTGCCCGTAAAACCATAAAATGATGGCATCTGGAATCCCCGCCAGGGCCCCGCTGTTCGGTTTCCAGACTACATTTCCAAGCGCGTAGGTAATGGCGGTCAGAATCACTGCTGCCAGCACATACCATACAGAGACATATAGAAGCGGTTCTTTTCGCCTTGCAACCGTCATGACAAAATTAAAGAAGATCAGAGAAAATGCAGCAACCACCACCACATCTATGGGCCATATCATTTCCGCATACTCTCTGCCCTGTGTATATCCAAGAGCAAGGCTTACAACGATGGCAACCAGGGTAACATTCCATACGAATACGGTAAATATGCCGAGTTTTTCACTGTAGAGTTCCGTACGCAGCAGTCTGGGAAAAAAGTAGAAGGCTGCCCCAAGTAAAGCTGGTGTAACAAAGCCGAAAAGAACAAGGTTGATGTGTATGGGGCGGACTCTCCCGAAAACAAGCCAGCCGACATTTTCAAGGAGATCAGGCGCGACGAGTTCAGTGGCGCTCAGGAGTCCCATAAAAGTGGCAATAACCATCCAGAATCCGGAGGTAATCAGGAACCCTTTTGAAGTCTGATATTTATGAGGCAAGGAATTATTTCCTGCTGTCAATTCTGTTTCTCCCACCATTTACCTTACACCCTGTACCTTGCGCCTTATACCTTTCAGTTATGACACGCCAGCCAACAATCAAGATTCGCCTTTTTTTCCTGATGACAGTTGATACAAAACGCCATCTTAAAATTTTCCCCTTTAAGCCTGTCCATTGTTTCTACCGCACCATGGCACTCCCTGCAATCAATTTGTTTTTTGATATGGCGCTTATGGTTAAAGAATACATGTTCCGGGATGTAGTTGACTTTCACCCACGGCGTCGGGGTTTTTGTATTGAAATATTTGTGCTCTTTCTGAATCTCAGGGTGACCTGCAATAATATATTTATGGCAGTAAAGACATTTTTCCACCGGCGGTATGCCCGGGAATCTGGACCGGTCCACATACGGGTGGCAGAACCGGCACTGAATCTCCTTTACTCCGGTATGCACCCGATGACTGAACGCAATGGGTTGTTCAGGGCCTGTGTCTGATGCAGGCTGAACATAAAAATAGAACAGGAATAAAAGGGTCAATACCACACAGCATGTTGTCAACAGCATCGGAATCCAATTGTCTAATATGGACTGCACGATATTCTTGCAGGAGGCAAAAAGATCCATTACTTCACCTCCTTAGACTGAGCTAGTTGCGTCCTTGCCGGAACAATCAGCTCAGGAAACAGGTTCAAAAAGAAGGTCACTGATAACATCATTGATCCCAGGAATCCGATAAAAATCAGCCCATCTGTCAAGCCCAGCGGAATGGCCGTTACATGTTGGTTCAGAGCAGGACCCAGCAGCAAAAGATGCTCCAGCCACATTCCAACAATCGCAAGCGAACATAGAACAATCATGAACCACGGTTTTGTTTTGATTTTTTTGTTCAACAGAACAAAAAAGGGGATGATAAAACACAAAATAAAAACAGTCCAGGCCAGATTATTCCATGGGGATGTCATGGTTCGGATAATGATATAACTGGTCTCCTCAGGGATGTTACCATACCAGATGACCAGAAACTGAACGTAAAAGAAGTCTGCCCACAAGAGGCAAAAAGCAAAATACAGTTTTCCCAGATCATGAAAACGGGCAGGCGTTAACCCGAAAGAATCACCGTGCCTGATATAAAAAGAGGCTGCAAGGATGATAAGTGCTCCAAGACCGACATAAAAAGCCTTTACAAATGTATAGGCCCCAAAAAGCGTTGACACCCAGTGGGGGTCAGCGCTCATTACCAGGTCATATCCTATTAAAGAAAGAATCAGCGCAAATGCGGCGATGTAAAGGGCACTGAAAACCGTCATTCGTTTTTTGATCTGCTCCGGATCCTGTTTGCTTTGTGACCATTGGGCAATAAACAGGCGACGGATCATTCCCTTTGTAGCTTTCTCTGTGTTTCCGCTGTTTCCGGCAAATCTGAGTTTCAGGGAATAATTAAGATAGACAAAACCAAGACCGTAAAGGATGAGCAAACCAGCACCGTCCCGTGAAAAAAGAAACCACAGGTTAAGCCAAACCTCTTTTCCATGAAGATCTTGATATTGCCACGGAAACACATGTGTGTTTCCCAAATAAAGAAGGAGAAACATCAAAAAGGAAACAGGGAAAAAGCCGGCAAAGGATTCCGAAAGGCCTGAAAGAGGGCCTGTCCATCGTGCCTTGACAAGGTGCATGACAGCGGAAAACAAAACGCCACCCTGGGCAACGGCGGACCACAAAAGAAAATTAATCAGATACGCCTGCCAGGCCAGCTCCGGGTGATGTCCGGCAAGTTGAAAAACAAAAGCGGTCACGCCCAGGACGAAGAAAATCAAAGAAATGGTGATAACATTTCTGTTATTAAACAGGGGGGCGGTGCCTCTATTTTTACCCTTATCAATCAAAGGTTTTTACCTCCCCGCCTTTTTCCTCAAAAAATTCCACGATCTTTGATTCCTGCCCGTTATCACATGAGACCAGTATGCCGAAATGTCCTCCGGTACATCGGGGGTCGTGATGCGTCAGGTTTGTGAATCGGGGAAGACGCGCCTGTGTGAGCAGGCCGAGGACATTACCGAAAATCGCAAAAAGTACCGCAAATTCGAATCCAACGATAAAAAAAGGAACCAGTGCCACAACGGGCTTCCCGCTGACAACCAGATTCCACTGGATGGCCGTATATACCGCCAGGCCAATGCCGATGAAAAAACCCAATATCCCTCCCGCAAGGGTAAAATAACCTACCTTGCTTTTTTTCAGTTTCAGTGCATCCTGAACCCTGTGACTGTGAAACGGGCTGTGGACACCTTCAACAGACCAGGGCGAACTCTCAAGTGCATGAAGGACCGATATGGTCTGGTTTTCGTTTGTAAAGAGGCCCATTATGTGTTGTTTAGACTTCATGGTTCGCTCTTTTACCGATACTTTCTTTCATTTCAGCCATGGAAACGGACGGCAGATGTTTTACAAACAGCAGGAACAGGAAAAAAAACAGGCAGAAGGATCCAAGCATGATGCCGTACTCAACGGCTGTCGGCGCATAATGGCCCCAGGCATGAGGCATGAATCCGTGAGCAACACAACCAATAATGATCACAAAACGTTCAAACCACATCCCGATATTTACAGAAATGGCAATCACAAGGAGCAATGGGATGCTTCGGCGAATCTTTTTGATAAGAAAGAGCAGCGGGAGCAATGTATTGCAAATGACCATAATCCAGAATTCCACACGGTATTCTCCAGCCACCCGCCACCTGAAGGTCTCTTGCTCAACAGCGTTATGGCTGTACCAGGCAATGAAAAATTCGGTAGCATAGGCAAAAGCAACGATCAGACCTGTGAAAACAATGGTCTTGGCAACATTTTCCAATACCTCTGTTGTGATAACCGATTCATATCGAAAGATCCTTCTGAGCGGAATAATGAGAGTGAGAACCATGGCCAGTCCGGAATGGATTGCCCCTGCCACAAAATAGGGAGCGAAAAGGGTAGTATGCCAGCCGGGCGAAATACCCAGCGCGAAATCCCATGACACAACACTGTGAACCGATATAACCAGAGGGGTTGCCAGGGCTGCAAAGAAGAGATAGGCGCGCGTGAAATGTCGCCACTGTTCATGTTTTCCAGTCCAGCCAAGGGAAATGGCCGTAAAAATCTTCTTGCGTATCCCAGTGGCCCTATCCCGCACTGTGGCCAGATCCGGCAGCATCCCCGTATACCAGAAAAGAGAGCTCACGATGAGGTAGGTAGTGATAGCAATGACATCAAATACGAGCGGCGACTGGAAGTTGGGCCAGAGATTCCGCTGGTTCGGATATGGCAAAATAAAGTAAACCATCCATACACGGCCAAGATGGATAAAGGGGAATAGACCGGCGATACACACCGCAAAAACTGTCATCGTCTCAGCAGCCCTGGCAATGGGATTGCGCCATCCTGCCCTGAAAAGATGCAGGATTGCTGAAATAAGTGTGCCTGAATGAGCGATTCCTACCCAAAAAACAAAATTGATTAGGTAAGTCCCCCAGGCCACCGGTATATTCTGGCCCCCAACACCGATGCCCACAAAAATTTGATATATCCAGCAGGAAAGGCCAACAAAAGTTCCCAGGAGCAACAACCCGAGCACCAACCAATAACCGATGGAGGGCGGCCTTAAGGTGTCCAGCACCATTTGATCAATTTTGGAAAAAGATTGCTGGGACATTGGCGATCTATATCTCCTGCACCACCTTCTTCAAATAGATCACAGCAGGCTTGGTGTTCAAATATCCCATGATCTGGTAACTACGTCTATCATCAGCCAGCCTTCGTACCCGGGACTTTTCATCCATGATATTTCCAAAGGTGAAGACTCCTGTGGGGCATGCCTGCAAACAGGCCGGTTGAATCTCTCCGTCCAGGATTTTCCTGCTATTATTCTTTGCTACGTTGTGGGCCGCTTTTATCCTCTGGATGCAAAAAGAACACTTTTCCATGACCCCTTTGCTACGCACGGTGACATCAGGATTCAACTGAAGATTGAGCGGCCCCGGCCACTGCCAGGAGAACCAGTTGAAACGTCGCACCTTGTACGGACAGTTCTGGGAGCAAAAGCGGGTGCCGATACAGCGATTATATATCTGGTTGTTTAAACCCTCTTTGGAATGATGGGGGGCATAAACCGGACATACAGACTCACAGGGTGCGTTGTCACAGTGCTGGCACATCATGGGAAGAAAGGTGATCTTCTCCTTCTGCACCGGGTCAAGGTAGCGATGCACGGAAAGCCACGCCATTTCCCTTCCGTTAACAATCTGCTCTGAGCCCACGATGCCCAGATTGTTTTCTGCGTAGCAGGCAGCGGCACAAGATGCACAACCGATGCATTTGTCCAGGTCAACTACCATGGCCCAGCGATAGCCGTCATTTTCAGGGGGAGGGTAAACGTCTCTTTTCCGATCATAACCAGATGGAATAGGAAGGGTTAATGGAAAATCCCACATGGATAGCCCGCTGTGATCATCAGATATTGTGTCAGGGTTTTGCGAATTCAATTTCTTTTGGTCAATGGATAGAGCGATCTTTCTGCTGTGTTGAAACCGGCTACCGTCCATATGTGCAAGTTTCATGGTTCGATTTTTTTGACTGATGGACACTGAAGCCGCTGAAAAGAAAGGTCCGCCTGAAACAGGTTCCAGTTCTGAAGAAAGAATCTCTAAAGGGTTTCGGCCGATCCCTTCTGCATATCTTCCGTAGGTCTTGTGTCCCTGCCCCATTTGCATGAGCAAAACACCGGGTCTGACATCATTTGATTCATAAACAGGGGCTTCAAGCTTCCCCCACTGGCTCTGTACAGTAATGACTTCCCCATGTGCCAATCCTTTCTTTTTAAGTGTTTCCGGATGGATCAAAATGGGTGTCTGCCAGGCCACACGTGTCAAAGGATCGGGTATTTCACAAAGCCAGGGTCTGTTTGCGCCCCGCCCATCAAAAAAGCGTATGGATGGTGCAGTGATAAAAGCTAGATCGGACATTGATGGTTCAACAACAGAGTTAAACGCCTCAATCAGCGAATCGGTATCAAGCCGCTTCGGCTGAAAAGCGGGTTTGATATCCGCTGGCGCGGGTCTTAAAATCGATTGCCTCTTGAGTTCAAAAATCCCTCCTTTCTGGAGAGTCTTAATCCAATCGATTTCGTTTCTGACTTTACCCTTTTCAAGAAGTTCATTTAAGACATAACTCTTGAAACTGCTTTTGGCGGCACTCTTGTTGCGACTGTTGCTGCCAAACACTATACGCAATAAAACATCACCAAGAGCAGGGGCTTTTGTCATGGTTCCCATGGCAGGTTGCAGGGTCGATATAATATCGCTTGTTCCGCTGTATTCGTCCCAGGTTTCCAGAGGAAGCTGCACCGGAAGGATGAGGTCTGAAAGGCTTGCGGTTTCATCCATGAAACTACTAAAGTTAACCACAAAAAGGGAATCCTGCTCCAGTACGTCCTTTACACCGCTTGCAGGAGGATTGGCGAAAACAGGGTTAACATTATTGATCAATAGGAGGCCCTCGGGTCCATCTGCCAGGCCATTGAAGAACTCCTGAATCTCAGATCTCTTGGCAGCCAATTCCACCCGATGCGTTCTTTCAAAGTCAATAAGCTGCAAATGTGGATCAAGGACAAGGTTCAATAGGTTTGACGCCATATTGGCTTGATAGGCATTTATTCCAGACGCACCCGATCCAGTGCCGAGGATAATCGGCTTTTTGGATCGTAACAGATGGG
>JAFDJF010000558.1 GCA_019307645.1 Deltaproteobacteria bacterium | reverse complement strand
TCCATATTCTTTCCACCGACTGATGACTTTTTCTACGATTTCTTTAGACATATTGATTTCATCAGGCCACTCTCGCCCCATACCTTCTTCCCGGGTTTTCCGTGTGGCATCAATACCCATCTTCCCGCCAAAATTCGGATAGGGCGCCGAGTGGTCCAGGGCATCCAGAGGCCCTTCTGATAGAAGGAGATCCCTCTTGGGGTCTACGTTGTTGAGGAGTTTCCAGACCACGGTACTCGAATTTCGAAGATCAATGTCCTTGTCAAATATCACGATAAACTTGGTCGAAGCCATCTGACCGAGTCCCCACAGCGCATTGATGACTTTTTTTGCCTGCCCCGGAAATTTTTTGTCAATTGATACCAGTGCACAGTTATGGAATACGCCTTCCATGGGAAGTTCCATGTCAACCATCTCCGGCACAAGCATTTTCAACAAGGGCAGAAAGATCCTTTCAGTTGCTTTAGCCATATAGCAGTCTTCCATGGGTGGTTTTCCCACAACTGTTGCAGGATAGACAGCGTCATTTCTGCACGTTATGCAGGTAACATGAAATACCGGATAGCTGTCAGCAGGGGAATAGAAGCCGGTGTGGTCTCCAAAAGGCCCTTCAACCCGTTCTTCATTTGGGTTTACATACCCTTCAATTACAAAGTCGGATTCAGCCGGCACAAAAAGATCAACCGTTTTTGCCTTGACTATCTCAATAGGGCGGGACCCGATAAAGCCGGCGAACATGAGTTCGTCAACATCCGGTGGGAGGGGCGCTGTTGCCGCATAGGTGACCAAAGGTGATCCGCCCAGGACGACAGCCACATCCATTCGTTCCCCGCGGGATCTGTATATGTCCGAGTGACGGTTGCCGTCCTTGTTGTACTGCCAGTGCATGCCGGTTGTGGCATTGTCATACTTATGCAGGCGATACATTCCGAGGTTCTGGACGCTGCTATCGGGATCTTTTGTGATTACAAGTGGCAGCGTTATAAAGGGGCCTCCATCATGGGGCCAGCAGGTAAGAATGGGAAGCATATCCAATAATGGTCCGTCCTGACCATATTCACGCTGCTGGCAGGGTGCGTGGCGTACCTTTTTGGGTATGATGCCGGCCATGTCTTTTAGGGTGAAGAGGATACGGATTTTTTCCTTCAGACTCTTTGGCGGCCGAATCTTCAACTGTGAGTCTATCCTTTGGGCAATCTCGTCGAATGAATCACACATAAGTGCCAGTTGCATGCGTCTGTAGCTGCCGAAGGCGTTTATAAAAAGGGGAAATGAAGATCCTTTTACATTTTCAAAGAGCAGGGCAGGGCCGTGGGCCTTGCTCACCCTTTGAGCAATTTCGGTGATTTCAAGTTGAGGATCGACTTCCGACGAGATTCTGGACAGCTCACCCGCTGTTTCCAGTATCTTTATAAACTGCTGGATGTTTTTGTGTGTCATAAGCCCTACTCTTTATAATGAGTTCTGTTTTGACAATATAAACTAAACAAAATCAATCAGATGCATTAAAATGAAAAGCCCTGCTTGGAAGTCGAAGACATATAACAAAAGGTGTTTTACATCCGAACCAACCGGATGGACACCCGGTAGTGCTTAACACAAACCATGGGGTGAATGCAAGGGCGTGCATGCAAAGGTAGGAATGGAATGGTGGCGAGAGATACTCTTTTAGTCCGTTATTGACCATAAGGGCAGACCGGTCTCGTGGTCGAAACCCCTCTCAAAAGGAGGACCGTCAAAGCATTCCAGGGAAAGTTCGCATGCGAAAACGATTGTCCCCGGTGCGAGATGCCCGCCGTAAGCTTTCCCGGCCTCGTCTGCAAGAGTGATGTGTGCATGTACAATGGGATTTCCTTCCTTGAGTGACACATTCCCGACAAGAGTTGTAATTTCGAGAGGCTGATCGAGCTCAAGAAACCGGTACTCGCGGGACTGCTGGTCGTAGAACCCGAGACAGGCCCTTTTTACCGCACCGAACGCCTCTATACGGCCGAGGCGGATATCTTCCTTTTGACAAATGGCGGTGATTTCTTCCAGTAAATCACTGCCATGTCCGAGTTTGCCCATAAACAGACGGCTTGATTTGACCTTTTTGATAATTGACATAATAAATACTCCTGAATTCGAAATTCAATAGGGTAAATAATACACTGCCAGCCATACGGTTTCCTGCTCAGGATCGGTCCACTCGACACGATGTCTCACATGTGCCGGAATATCCACGTAATCACCAGGTTGCATTATAACTATCTTTTTTTCACCTTCAAAGAGCAAACCCGCACTTCCCTTAAGCAGAAGCACATATTCGTTTCTGCCCTGATCATACCAAAACCCCGAATCAGAGGAATGCCCCTGTGATACAATGCGCTCAATCCTGATATCTCCGTTCTCGGAGATAACCTCCGCAAGTTCATCAGGAATACTTTTGGGTATGTTTTCAAAAATGTTTTTTTTAATCATGGGCTTGGATGCTGGTTGTTGGATACTGATCACCAAATGTGTATCACGAATTTGCCGCATAAAGCAAGCGATCGTACATTTGGAGAACAAAGTGTACCATTGCTTTAATGGGAGATAAATTGAGATCAGATAGTTTGGTTTACAAAACAGTATTTACTGTGACCCGCTGTGTTTTTCCCGGGGGATGCATGTAACTTGTTTAAAAAAAATACCAAAATACTTGCAACCACGATTTCATGTTATAACTTATAACTATAAGATGTAAAAATTCAGTAGAAACCTTCCAAAAATAATTTTAAACCTTACAGACATTCTTATTCAGCTCATCCAGTCAACTACCCTGGAGGATGGCCATGAAAAGGGGTATTCTCAAAAT
>JAFDJF010000072.1 GCA_019307645.1 Deltaproteobacteria bacterium | reverse complement strand
AATATCTGTGTCAGATAAAAATTTTAATCCTCAAAATACTTAATGTATGCCTGCGGTTAAAATTTTTATCTTCCTTGATCTTGACGAAAAATCCTAGTTTTCGTTCAGACACTATTTAAGCCATGGCCTCAACCCCATTGTGCCGGGGCAACTGGTTGCGGCGGAAGGCGCTATTTAGTGACGCATCAATAATGCATTCATAACCCTCCATCCGGGCAATCAGTTTGTCTTTGAAAGGATCGATAAAGTCGATGTCTGCCAGGGCCTTGTGATCATTGTGTTGGGTGACCCGGATGACAATCCGGACACCTTCACTGGGATATGATGGCTGAAACTGGCGGTAGTGACCTGCAAAAGAGGGCAGGGAGCCCACCCCGTTTTTTTCCAAGCTCCAAAGCACCATCATCTGGAAACTGCTGTCCAGAATCAGGGGATCGGCCAGCCATGTATTGCGCAAAGGGCTTTTCATCCAGGTGGAAGGAAGCGGAGCTGTTTTTGCAATTGCGACGATCCCATGCTCGGAGTAACCCTCAACCCGTTCTAACCCGCGGAATTCCGGTCCGTGGAAAAGCCGTTTGGTATCGTATATCTCATCCGTTTTGAGAGGATAGGGCTGGAGCGGAATCTCGGTGACAGGGTTGTTCCCTTTTGGAAGACTTTTGGCCAGCAGGATCTCAGCACGCGCATGAACATAATTACTGCCGTTTCCTCCGGAGCTGGTAAGCTCTACCGAAACGGTCCGTGTGGAACCGTTCATGAGCGCTTTGCCTGCAAGGATCTGGATTATACAGTTCTCATGGTCTTCCATGGTGAGGGCTTTGAGTATCCGGAGGTTATCAAACCCTGCAAATTTCATCCCCGGATTTCCGTGCATGGCGCCGTGAGCCATCCACTCGATGATGATCGCCATGGGCAGGACCGCCCGTCCATTCATCACATGGGATTTTAGAAAGGGGTAGTCTTCGACATTCAACTGGCGCTTAAAGGTAACTGAAAGAGGGGAGGGTGCCCTGGATACGATGCTTTCCTGAAGCCGATCCCCGGACTTTTTCCCCATGATCACCACTTCAACCGGCCGATCCCCGTTGGAACAGATTTCCTGCACAAGATAATCAGCGCCGGCTTTCAGGTTGATCAGGCCGATGCCTTCCTGCTCAAAGATTTTCCTGAGAGAGGTATTTACCATGCCGCCATTCCAAGGTCCCCAGTTTACGGAAACGACGCGGCATTCCGGACGCAGCCGGTCCTGCTGCTGAGCGAATTTGTTCAGGACCTCGTTGGCAGCCGCGTAGTCGATCTGACCTGACCTGCCGTAACGGCCTGTGAAGGATGAGAACAGGACCATGATTTTCAGATCATCCTGTTCCATTGCCCTGAGCAATGACCTGAGTCCTGCAACCTTGGTGGAATAAACCTGGTCAAACTGCTCAGCTGTTTTTTCTTCAATAAGACAATCGGCAATCACGCCTGCCCCGTGAATAAGGCCTTTGATCGGACCTTCCTCATCGCGGATTTCTTCGAGTACGGATTGGATTTTCGCGGTATCCCTGACATCCACTGAACGATAGATCACTCTGGCGCCTGCTGATTCGATGCCTGCGATATTTCGGACAAGTTCGCGGCCGGCATTGATTGCGCAGTATTGTTCTTCGATCTGTTTTGGTGATGAGTTTCCGTTTGAACGGTGAAGAAGCTGTTTCTTGATTTCCGCCTCATCTGTAAGCGGTGCCAGCCAGTCAGGCTCGGGTTCCGGTTTACTGCTGCGCCCCAGCAGTACCAGGGTTGGCTTAAATGCCCCGGCCAGGGCTGTTGCGACCTGGGCGGTGACTCCGCGGCCTCCTCCTGTGATTACCACCACATCTCCTTCATTCAGCGGCGGGCTTTCCAGTAAAAAGGCTTTTTCAATGGGAACCGGAGACAACTGGAGCGTGTGTCGGCCATTGTGTGAAAGACCCACCTCCACAGGTCCGATCAGGAACATCTCTTCCACAATGGCCGTAACAGCCTCGGAAATGTCCTTATAGTCGCCTGCCAGATCCAGGGCCTTGCAATGCACCTCAGGCCACTCATGCCGGGCTGTCTTCAGGAGCCCTGCTATCCCGGCAGATGCGGGATCGTTTTGGCCGTTTAGGCTGGTGAAGCCAAACGAACCGTCCATTCGCGATATGGTCATGAGAACGGAACCGCCATTTACCGCTGTGTTTCTAAGACCCGGACCGGCGTGCTTCAGAAGCCTGAAACTGTCTTTCAAAAAGGCATCTCCGGCGTTAACAGAAGGAGACAAAATCACTAATCCTCCTAGATCCTCGGGACGCTCTATATTCTCCAGGTCTTTGAAGGGAACAAGTTTCGGGGCGTAATTCAGCGAAGTCAGGCGTTCCTTCAGGCCTGAGGCAAGGCCGGTGTCGTCTTCCGTGATCCAGATTTTGGAACCCTTAGAGATGGAAAAGCCTTCTCTGGCAACCGTCTCTTCCAGCTTTATCAGTGAAAGGACGCTCCTTTCAATCTCATTGTTTGAAATGGAGAATCCTTCGGGGCTCTGACCTCGGACCTTTTCCCGGGCTGCTTTATCAGGGACATGTGGCCGGACTGAAGGTTTTGCGTCTGAAGCGCGTAATAAATCGTCTTTCTGTACCCCGGGAGATTCTTCTGCAGGCAAAGAATCCGGTGAAGGCGGCGAGTCGGAGGGACCTGAAAGAAACGCCACGATCTGCGTGAGGGTCTTCAACGAGCCCAGGTGTTCCGGTTTGGCCACGGGGGCTTCGGGCAGTTTTTCCTGCAAGTCTGAAAGGATCTCCACACGTTTAATGGAATCAATACCGAGATCGGAGTCCAGTTCCATGTCCAGTTCCAGCATCTCAACAGGATAGCCTGTTTTCTCTGCCACAATTTCCAGCAGAGTTTTTTCAATCAAACTGCTTTCAATGTCAGTGTTGGAGAGAATATCCGTATTTTCAGATGGTTCGACATGCGAAAAAGCCGGGGATTGAATTGGGGTCTGGATGAGCTGCTCAGGTGCATCAGGCCGTGATACGGAAACGTGGTCAATGCCGGAATGTTCCGGATTCTGCTCTGCTGCAGGTACCTGATATGATTGTGCCTGGACCGGGCCGGGGTCCGCCTGTTGGGCAGACAAACTGAAAGACGCTTCACCTGCCTGGGGCAACTTCCCCAGAGAGGCCTGAATAAGATGATGTTGCTGCTCTACCAGGGCCTGAAACGTGCGCTGTGCCTGTGCCTGACCTTCCAGAAACTGTCTGTGCAATTGATTTGTCTGCTCCTGGAGTTTCTGAAGTCCAGCCATGTTTTCCTGTGTCATGCGCAGGGCCTCGGCCAGGGGTTCAGGATTTGCCGGTGTATGCATAACTGGAATAACAGATGCTTTGCCGGTTGGTTGTCCGGAAACAGGCCCGTCTGTTGAAATCGTGTTTTCAGGCAAGGCCGTCTTTACGGATGGCGCTTTTGAAGCTTGGTATTTTGCTGAAGTCAAATCTTGATTCCTGGATTTCTGGTTCATATAGTTTGCCCCGCAAATCGGAATTGTCATGGGGGGCCGTTTCTGATCAGTTTGCGCTGCTTTGTTTTTTTGGACAGGGTCCCACAAAGTTAACTTTATATCATAACCACGCACAGACAGGAAAGCAAGACTGGATGCCAGATCAAATAGACCGGAATGCCTGCCTGAAGAGGAATCTAATGACAGGGCTGAATATTCCCGTCCCTTCATGATCGCTTTGACGAGGCCGGTGAGTTTGGCGCCGGGGCCGACCTCAAGGAACGTCCTGACGCCGTGTCTGTACATGTTTTCGATTTCTTTTACAAATTCTACCGGGTTGACCAATTGATCGGCAAGGATGCTGCGGACCTCATCCGGGTCTATGGGATACTCATTGGCCGTGCTGTTGGCAAAAACAGGAATGCCTGTCTCGTAAATATCCACTTTCCCTAATGCTGCAAGGAAAGGTTCCCTCACATGGGCAACCAGCGAGCTGTGAAAGGCGCCTGAAACGGGAAGAAGTCTGTTCTGCACCTTTATCCTGTCAAAGGCCCGGGCAGCCCTTTTGATTTCATCAGTTGTTCCGGAAAGGACCATCTGATCAGGAGCGTTCTTGTTGGCAATGACCAGATCAAGCTTTTCCTCGCGGATTACCTCGCCCACAAGGTCCACTGATGTCTTAACGGCAAGCATGGCCCCTTTGTCAATGTTTCCTTCGGCCATCAATCGGCCGCGCACCATGGAAAGGGAAAAGAACCCCCGGGTGTCCATGCGCTCTGATGCGCACAGGGCCGTAAGTTCACCGTAGCTGTGTCCTGCCACAGCGTCCGGCTGAACATCAAAATATTCCAAAACCTTCAGCGCGCCAAAGCTCACCGCGCCAATGGCCGGCTGCGCAATCTGGGTTGCGCGCAGCGCCCTTTCATTGTCCGCTTCGGCTTCTTCAGTGAAAACCGGATGAGGATAAATATAATCAATCAGATGGTTCCCCGGTTTTGCAGCCCTGCTGTTCGTAAAAGAACGGCCTGCCTCTTCAATAGCCTGCTGCATCTGCGGGAATCGGCAGGCCAGATCCCGAAACATGCCCACGTACTGCGAGCCTTGCCCGGAAAAGACAACACCCAGCTTGCCGGGAGAGGAACCCGTCCCGAAATACGCGCCTTCCGGGGTGCTCCAGGAATTTTTAAGAGGATATTTGTCAAGCATTGTCCGGGCGTTTGCCATGGTTTTTGCTGTGTCTGTACGGCCCCTTTCCAGCGCCAGCACGATCCTGAATGCGTGTTCATGATTGTATAAGCTGCGGGACTCCTGAGCCCTTTCCCTCAGTTCCTGCCAGGGCATATCCACAGGCCATTTTTCAAGATCGGTTTTGAGCGCTTCCCTGTTTTGGGTTGAAAAACAGAGAATCTGTATCCCTTCGTCCCAGTTCGCTTCTGTTTTTTCAGGGTTGTATTCTTCGAGAACACAGTGAAAATTGCTCCCTCCAAAACCAAACGCACTGACTGCCGCACGGCGCGGATGATTTTCATTTGCCAGCCAGGGCCGTTTTTGAGTGTTGACATAAAAAGGGGTGCGTTCTGACATAAGCAGTTTTGAGGGTTGATTGACCTTGATGGTTGGCGGAAGCACCTTGTGGTGAAGCGCCATTGCAGCCTTTATGATTCCCGCCACTCCTGCCGCGGCCTTGGTATGCCCGATCTGGGATTTTACCGAGCCCAGGGCGCACCAGGTACCCTCACTTTGGGAAGAGCCGTATACTTCAGTGAGGGCGGAAAGTTCGGCCATGTCCCCGGCCTTTGTTCCGGTGCCATGGGCCTCCACGAGCTCGATCGTATCCGGCGTCACGTCTGAATTTTGATAGGCATTTCGCAATGCCCTGACCTGACCTTCAGGACTGGGTGCATAGATCGCCTGCCCCTTTCCGTCGCTGGAGGTCCCGATGCCACGGATGACCGCATAGATTCTGTCTTTGTCTCGCTGTGCATCTTTCAGGCGTTTGACAACCACCACACCCAGACCTTCACCCAGTATGGTCCCGTCTGCCTGAGCATCAAAAGGCCTCGCATTCCCGCTGGGGGACAGGGCCTGGGTCTCGCTGAAACAGGTGAACATGAATACATCATTAAAGGTGTCTACCCCTCCCGTCACCACCATGTCCGAGCGGCCCGAGGCGAGTTCAAGGCCTGCCAGGTGCAGGGCGCTCAAGGAACTGGCGCAGGCAGCATCAATGACGCAATTGGTTCCTCCCAGATCGAAGTGTTTAGCGATACGCCCGGCAACCACATTGCCAAGCAGGCCCGGAAAAGAGTTCTCCTGCCAGGGGACATAGGAAGAAGCGATCCTGTTGACGGCGTCGTCTACGATTGCATCCTCTACGCCCGCCTCTTTCAGGCACTTTCTCCAGATGGGATGCCCCAGGCGTGCCCCTAAAGGAATCACCAGTTCAAGAGCGCCGGTAACTCCCATGATGACACTGACCCTGTCACGATCAAAGTTTCGCCGTCCCGGGCCGTAGCCTGAGTCTTTGAGGGCCTGCTGCGTGATAACCAGGCCGAGCAGTTGTGACGTGTCAATGGCTTCTATGGCGTTGGGAGGAATGCCGAACTCGATGGGGTTGAAATCAACTGGAGAGATAAATCCGCCACGGGCAGAGCAAAGACGCTCTATGGCTTTTGAGTCTTCCCCGAAATAATCCTGTGACTGCCAGTGGGTTTCGGGCACCTCGGTAATGGCATCGACACCATTCAATATGTTTGACCAATAGGCCTCAAGATTATCTGCCTTGGGGAACAGACAGCCTATTCCTATGACGGCAAGGTGCGTTTGATTGAAGGTGCCTGAAGCGGTTACGTCTTTGTCCGTTTTCAATTCAAGTACTCTCTTATCTGAGCGGTCTCAATGGGGACCATGCGGGTAATGCCAGGAGAAAGCGGAATTCCTTGACAGCGCAGGTTATTTGTGCCCATGGCAGGTCCACACCGGATCTGGTAATGATTTTACTTCAGCCATCCTTTGCGTGACGAGACTCCTGTCAAGCTGAATCAGGGGTGGGATGTCGCCCTCCCGAAGACGTATCAATGTAAAAAGGGAACACGATGTTATTAAAAGTGGAAGTATAGGGAGAAGGACGTTGAGAGTCAAGATCAAACGGCATCCGGATTGAAGAACAGGAAAGGCGTTATTCAGCGCAGTTTGCGGGTTGACATCGGGGGAGTGTACTGGTAATTTATGCACCATCAGGCACGTAGCTCAGGGGGAGAGCACTACCCCGACACGGTAGGGGTCAAGGGTTCAAATCCCTTCGTGCCTACCAGTAAATTCAAGGGGTTATCCGTTTTGGGTAGCCTCTTTTTTCGTTTGGGTCAAAAGTTAGGGTAACACTTGCGAGACGAGGCTGGTGGCAAGCTAATCAGCACGGTTAATCTTATTTTTTCACACTTTTCTTTGCTTTCTTTTTGATGCAGATCTTGTCTTCCCTCACAATTGCACAGAGCGTGGGATTTTCATACTCTTTGCAGTTTGCATGATTATATAGCGGGCATTCAGGATATTGTTTTGACACAGCAGTACCTCTTTTTATTGGCAATTCGAAATTGGCTCAACCGACTAGTGCCCATCCATAAATAGCGTTTATGGACGGAGGCTGTTGGCTATTAGGTATTAGCTGTTAGCAAAAATACTAATAAAACAAGTGGTTAAATAAAATGCTAATTGCTAAAGGCTAATCGCTTCATCCAGAAAATGTATTTATGGATGGACACTAACTACTTATTTCCGTTAACCTTATCCCTCAAAACGGGTGAGCATCTGAAAACGATGACCTTCCTAGGTTCCAGCATCAAATCTTCACCGGTTGCCGGATTCCTTCCCATTCTTTCATTTTTTTCCTTTACACAGAACTTACCAAATCCGCTGATCATGACATCCTCGCCATTCTCCAGAGTGCTCTTTATAATATCCAAAAGGCCTTCAACGATTTCAGTGGATTTTTTTCTGGGAAGATCGTGGTGTTCGTGGATTGACTCTTTCAAATCAATTTTTGTCAGGGTCATGGATACTAGCTCCTATAGGAAAAAACTGCTTCAATTATTCGGGGATTTTTTAAATATAGGGCCATTCTATTCGGTGACAATCATTTTGTCAAGGAATCAAGGTGGTTGTGCAGGAAAGCGTCAAAGTCGGAGATAGGCTGCGAATATTTGGAGGCTCCTGGAACCTCAAAAATTCGAAATTCGAATACCGAGAAACAAAATAATATCAAGATTCGTAACAATTTAGGGTCATAACCACACAATTGTGTTTCTGGTCGTCTGTCTCCCCTGGGTCGAACCCTTAATTTGTTGATATCTATAATGGACACCGTTATAATGTGACCCATGATACAATCTTTCAAAAGCACAGGCACGGAAGACATCTTTGACGGTCTGGCATCCCAAGCTGCCAGAAAATGCTGTCCACAATCAATTTGGCCTGTTGTGCGCCGAAAGTTGGATCAAATCAACCGGGTTCAAGAGATCCTTGAACTCAAGGTACCTCCAGGAAACCGTCTGGAGCGTCTAAAGGGTGATCGAGATAATCAGTACAGTATCCGGATTAATCAGCAATACCGAATTTGTTTTACATGGGAGGAAGGCCATGCCTACGAGATCGAAATCACAGACTACCACTAA